>JBILLY010000120.1:0-9460 GCA_044375835.1 Opitutaceae bacterium | reverse complement strand
GCGCCGCGCCGGGCCCCGCGACCTCCGCCGCCGATCTCCCCGCTTCGTCATCAACCCCTGCCCCACCCCCAACCATGAAGTTCCCCCGCACGCTCCTGGCCGCCTTCTCCGCCTGGCTCATCGCCCCGGCCGGCGCCGCCGCCCAAAGCGCCGCCCCCTCGACCCCCGCCAAGGACGACGCCGTCCGGCTCTCCCCCTTCACCGTCAATGCGGAGGCAGACACGGGCTATGTCGCGAGCAGCACCCTCGCGGGCACGCGCCTCCGCACCGATCTCCGCGATGTCCCCGCCTCGATTTCGATCATCACCAAGGATTTCATGAACGACATCGCGGCGAACAACCTCGAGGACCTGCTCACCTACACCGCGGGGACCGAGGTCGACGGGCTGGGCGGCAACTTCAGCGCCTCCGGTTTCAACTCCGGCGGCTTCCAGGAATTCACCAACGCGATGCGCGGCACCCAGAGCAACACGCGGGTCCGCGGGCTCGGCGCCGCCGACCAGACCCGCGACTATTTCATCACCGATGCGCCGATGGACGGCTACAACGTCGACCGCGTGGAGGTGAACCGCGGGCCCAACGCCATGCTCTTCGGCCTCGGCCGGCCGGGCGGCATCGTGAACAGCGGCCTGATCCAGGCCCTGCCCAACCGCACCAAAACCAAGGTTGAAACCCAGTTCGACCGGGAGTCCTCCCGGCGCTTCGTGCTCGACCACAACTATGTGCTGAAACGGGACGTCCTCGCCCTGCGCTTCGCAACCCTCCTCTCGGATCAGCGCTACCCGATCGAGCCCGCCTATCTCCGCAACGAGCGCTACTTCCTCACCGGCACCGCGCGCCCGTGGAAAGGCGCCCAGATCCGCGCCAGCACCGAAATGGCGAAACAGACCTCCAACAAACCCCACACCTCTCCGCCCATGGACTCGTTCTCGTGGTGGTTTGCCTTGGGCAAGCCCGTCTACAACCCGACCACCGGACTCGGTTCCTACCTCGGCACGCCCTCGACGAATCCCGCCCTGCAGCCGTTCAATCCCCTCTCCGGCGCCAGCAGCGCCCAGATCAGCGCGACCAACCGCCCGGGCAACCTGCACGGCGGTATCAACAACAACACCTCCCTGACCATTGTCGCGGAAGACCCCAACTCCTCGCGCCTCGGCATCACCGGGCTGAATCCAGGCATCGTTGCCATGGAATTGGGCAACACCCGCGGGCGCCTGACAGCCACGGGAGCCTACGCGAACGACGGGATGCGCAAATTGGGCAATCCGCAGGAATACATGCGGCAATCGAACGCGGACAAACCCCTCCTGTATGACTTCTGGCAGGATCAGCGCATTTTGGACCCGCAGGTTTTCGATTTCTACCATCAGACGCTCGACGGTCCCAACAAGCGGGAATGGGCCTTCTGGGACGCCCGCAACCTCAGCTTCACGCAGGACATCGGCCGCAATGCTGGCATCGAACTCGCCTACGACTGGCAGAAGATGAAGAACGGCTACGTCCAGCCGCTCCAGTTCCGGCAGACGACCCTGACCATCGATATCAACACCCACCTGATGAACGGCCTGCCCAACCCGAATCTGGGCCGGCCGATGGTGAATACCGCCCTCGGCTTCCAAAGTTCGGCCACGACCGAGCGCGAGGCCCTCCGCGCCTCGGCCTACTACAAACTCGATTTTGCCAAGGACTCGACCCACTGGCTGGCCAAATTGCTCGGCCGCCACGTCTTCACCGGATCCGGCACCCGTCAGGAGCGCGACAACACCGGCTACAGCTCGCGACTCGACACCGTGGTCAACGACTACCAGGCCGCGAAACTCGTCAACTCCCCGAACGACCTGCCCACCGACAACCCCAACCGCGTGTTCAACGCCGGCAGCAGCGAGCGCACCGTCGTCCGCCTGTCCTACCTCGGGCCCAGCCTGAGGAATGCCGCTTCGCTCGCCGGCTACTCCGCCCAAGGGGTGACGGCCCTCCAGAATATCGACGGGGCCACCGGCGTGACCGCGCTCTACTACGAACGCCCGCCCAATGTCACCGCGCCCTTGCCGCGTCCGCTCGGCGCATGGAAGACCGGCACTTTCGGCCTCGTGCCCCAGGGCAAGTATGATTTCTCCAACGTGACCACCAGCGGCCAGCGGCAATTCGAGCAGGTCGATTCGCTCGCCTTGGTGGCCAACAGCTACTGGTGGGACCACACCCTCGTGAGCACCCTCGGCTGGCGCCGGGATGAATATACCAGCCAGCGCTACAACGGCCCGCCGATCGGCCCCGACGGACTCAGAATGGTCGGCCAACCCGCGATCCTCGGCGCGCCCGTCCCCTTCGAAGCCACCAAATTCAATTACGGCCTCGTGCTCCATACGCCGCCGTCCCTGCGCCGCAAACTGCCCTTCGGCGGCGATGTCTCCCTCGCCTACAACAAATCCGACAACTCTTCGCCCACGGCCCAGCGCTACGACATCTACGACCGGCCCATCGATCCCGTCGGCGGCGAGACCGAGGAGTGGAGCGCCTTTGCCAGCCTCTTCGAGGGCAAGCTGCAACTGCGGGCCACGCGCTTTCAGACGACCTCGGCCCGCTCCAACGCCCAGTTCACCGAGATCCAAAACACCATCGTGCGCCGCCTCGAAAACATGGCCGAGGTCGTCCGCAACACCGCCTACCGCGACGAGGTGACCGCGAAAGGTTTCGGTGCGGAGCTGTCCGCGTGGGACGCGTGGGAGAGATCGCCGACCGCCCGGACCCTTGTCACGACCTACCGGTTCGCCGTCCCCTCCACGCCCAACACCGCCAGCAACGCCAACATCACGACCCAGGAACGAATCGGCGAAGTGGTCGCCGTCCAGGACACCATCGCGGAGGGCATCGAGGTGGACCTGACCTACAATCCGACCCCGCAGTGGCGGATCTCCGTCAACGTGGGCGAGCAGAAAACCGTCAACGACAACACCGGCGCAGCCACCCGCCGGATGATGGACGAACTCAAGCCGGTCTGGGGCGGCACCGCCGGCCGCCTCCCGCTCGGCATCAACACCACCAACGACCTCGGCTCCGATTTCAACGGGATCAACGTCAACGTCCTGAAACAACAGCTGCTCGACGGCGGCCCGGCGCCGGAGCAACGCCGCTGGCGCTTCAACGGCGTCACGAACTACACCTTCAAGGGCGGCAAGCTCGACAACGTGCGCGTCGGCGGCGCCTACCGCTGGCAGGACCGGGCCGCCATCGGCTTCCCGATCATCCGGGGACCGGACGGCGTCACCGGCATCATCGACGTCAAGCATCCGTATCTCGGCGACGCCGAGAGCAACGTCGACCTTTGGGTCGGCTACCGCCGCAAGGTCTTCGGCGACCGGGTCGCTTGGAACGTGCAGTTGAACCTGAAAAACGTCGGCCGCGGCAACCACCTCATCCCCGTGAGCGCTCAGCCGGACGGCACGATCGCCAGCGCGCGCATCTCCACCCCGCAAACGTGGACGCTGACGAACACGTTCGAGTTCTGAGCCTTCGGGACTCTCTCCGCACCGCCGGGCAGAGGTGGCACCCGCGCTCGCCGGTGCCGCCTCGTCCGCCTTCGCCCCGCGTGCAGCTCCCCCGCGTCCGTCGTCCGTGCTGCCGTCCGGTAGCACCGCCGCCTCGGCTCGGACCGCTCCCTGGCCGCAGCAACGCCCGCATGATCTCGCCGCCCGCGCGTCCGCTCTTCCCCCCTCGCCCCGCTCACCTTTCCTTGGACCCGCGCAGTCCCCTCGGATCACCCCGCCGCCGGCCCCGTTTCTTCTCCCTTCGATGAAATCAATTTCCATCCTCGCCGGGCTGCTGCTGGCCCTGCCCGCCTTCTTGGTCGCCGAAACCGTCCGGCTGCAGTTCGATGCCGCCTCCCCCCGGATCGCCTTTGCCGCGGGCGAACTCAAGGCTGCCCTCGAAGCCCGGCAGCACACGGTCGAGCTGCACCCGCTCTCCGCCCCGCTCGACCCCGCCCCGTCCGGCCGACGCTTCGTGCTCGCGCTCGCCTCGGACCCGATTCTCGGGGCGCAGCTCGCGGCCCACGGCGCCGCAACCGTCGGACCGCAGGGGGCCCAGTCCTTCGCGCTCCGCTCCGTCCGGCAACCCGGTGCCATCCACTGGGTGGCGGGCGGCGATGCCACCGGTGCGATGTATGGCGGCCTCGACCTCGCCGAGGCGGTGCGCACCGGCACCCTCGATACGCTGCCGGACTCCGACCGCACGCCGCATATCGCCCAGCGGGGGATCAAGTTCAACCTGCCCCTCGACCTGCGCACGCCCAGCTACAGCGACGCCGCCGACGCCGCGCAGGCCAACATTCCGGAGATGTGGGACCGCGACTTCTGGACGCGCTTCCTCGATGCCATGGCGCGCCACCGCTACAACGTGCTTTCGCTCTGGAGCCTCCACCCGTTCCCGTCGCTCGTGAAGGTGCCGGAGTTTCCCGCGGTCGCGCTCGACGACGTGTGGCGCACCCGCGCCAAGCTCGACGACACGTTCCACTTTCACGGCACCGACATGGTCCGCCCGGCGATGCTCGCCGACCACGAGGTGGTGAAGCGCATCCCCATCGACGGGAAAATCGCGTTCTGGCGCTGGGTCATGCAGCACGCCGACGACCGCGGTATCCGCGTCTATATCTTTACCTGGAATGTCTTCACCTTCGGCGCCGCGGGGAAACACGGCATCACCGACGACCTCAACAATCCGATCACAAAAAAATATTTCCGCGCCAGCATGCGGGAGATGGTCAAAACCTACCCGTTGCTGGCGGGCGTCGGCATCACCGCCGGCGAAAACATGCCCAAGGAAATGGCGTCCAAGGCCAAGGAGGCATGGCTCTGGGACACCTACGGTGAGGGCGTGCGCGACGCGCTGAAGGACGACCCACGGCGCGAGTTTCCCCTGATCCATCGCTTCCACTGGACGGCGCAGAGCGACATTCTGGACGCCTTCAAGAACTACCCCGGCCCGGTCGAGTTCAGTTTCAAATACTCCGTGGCCCACATGTATTCGATCACGAACCCGAACTTCATCCAGCCGTTGATCGAGAACATCGCGCCGGGCCGGAAAACCTGGCTCACCGTCCGCAACGACGACCTCTATACGTTTCGCTTCGGCGATCCCGCCTACACCCGCGACTACATCGCCAACATTCCTCCCGCCGACAAGATCGCCGGTTTCTACATGGGACCCGACGGCTACACTTGGGGCCGCGACTTCCTCGAACGCCATCCCGATCCCGGCCCGCGGCCGCTCGTGATCGAGAAACAGTGGTATTCCTTCATGCTCTGGGGCCGGTTGGCCTACGACCCCGCGCTGCCGGACGCCCATTTCGAGCGCACGCTCGCCGCCCGGCATCCCGGCGCCCCGGCCCACGCGCTCTTCCGCGCGTTGCAGGGCGCCTCGCAGGTCATGCCGCTCACCACGCGTTTCTTCTGGGGCGACATCGACCTGAAGTGGTTTCCCGAAGCCTGCCTGAGCCATCCGCGGCACCGCGGCTTCTACACCGTGCGCCACTTCATGGAGGGCATCACCATGCCGGGCGCCGACGTCCTCCCGATCCGCGACTGGCGCGCGCGGCTCGCCGGCCGCAAGCCGATGGGCCAAACCACCCCGCTCGAAATCGCCGCCGCGCTCGACGGCTCCGCCGCCGCCACCACGGCGGCGCTCGCGCAACTCCGCGACGCGGCGAAGCAGGACGCCGAGCTCCGCCGGACCGTCGCCGACTGCGAAGCACTGGCGTCACTGGGCCGCTACTATGCCGCCAAGATCCGCGGCGCCTGTGCGCTCGCGCTCTTCGACCTGAGCGGCGACAAATCCGAGCGAGCGGCGGCGCTGCGCCACCTCGACGAGGCGCTCGCGCACTGGAAATCCTACGCGGCGGTCCGCGACGCCCACTACGTGCCCGCGCTCTACAACCGACTCGGCGAGGTGAACATCACGGCCCTGACCCAAAACGTCGCCGCCGACCTCGATCTCGCGCGCGACTGGAAACCCGGCACCCTCAAGGACGACGGCCGGCGCACCGGCAGCGAGAAGGGCTTCCGCAAATAAGTCCGAGTTCGGTCTTCCCCTCCCGCCGTCCCCCGCATCGCTCAACCCATTCGGCCGGCAGCGCGGCAACGCTGCGTCTGCGCCCCGCACGCCGGATAACCCTCGGCCCAGCCCTGCAAACAGCGGCCCGGAAAGGGCGGCGCGCCTTGCGCGGGAATTTCGGCAGACGGAGCCGCTCTCGGGCGGGGTCCCGTCCCCACCACCGTTGCGCCGGGAGAAACCACCCGACGTGACTCCGTTCGGCGTAGTCGTTCTTCGGCGCGGCGGCGCGGTCGTCTTCCCGCCGGTGGTGTCGCGCTGTGTGCCAGACCGGTGGCGCGCAATGCCCCCTCGGTTCGGACCCACTCCGCGACACCGGCGGAATCCCCGCCAAGGTGCCTGCTGCCCGAGTGTCGTTTCAATCCATGCTCTCCCCCGCTGCGCCAGCAGTTCGGTGCGCGCCAAAACCCGACTTCCGCTTGCCAATGGCGGCGAGGCAGCTGAACTCACGGCGCTGCTCGAAACTCTGCCGTCCGGCGTTTCAGCCACGCCCCTCCCCCCCATGAAATATACGCTCAACGTAAACGGCACGTCCCGCACCGTGGACGTGGCCCCCGACACCCCGATGCTGTGGGTGCTCCGCGACCACCTCGACCTTGTCGGCACCAAGTTCGGCTGCGGCGTCGGCCAGTGCGGCGCCTGCACCATCCACCTCAACGGCGTCCCGGCCCGCGCGTGCATGACTCCCGTCTCCACCGTCGGACGGATGAAGGTCACCACGATCGAGGGCCTCGCCGCCTCCGCCGAAAAACTTCACCCGCTCCAGCAAGCCTGGACCGAACTCGACGTCGCCCAGTGCGGGTATTGCCAAGCCGGCCAGATCATGACCGCCGCGGCGCTCCTCAAGGACAATCCCAAGCCGACCGACGACGACATCGACGGCGCCATGGCCGGCAACCTCTGCCGCTGCGCGACCTACATGCGCATCCGCCAAGGCATCAAGCGCGCCGCGGCCATCGCCGCCGGCGGAAAGGAGGCGACCCAATGAGCACGCCCACTCTCTCCGCTCCCCTCGCCCGCCGCGATTTCCTCAAACTCACCGGCCTCGCCGGCGGCGGCCTCGCCCTCGCGTTCTACATCCGCAGCGGCGCGACCGCCGACGGCGCCGAATCGACCGGCGCCGCGGGCGAGTTCAAGCCCAACGCCTTCGTGCGCATCGCCCCCAGCGGCGCCGTCACGATCGTCTCCAAGCAACCCGAGATGGGCCAGGGCGTGAAAACCTCCCTGCCCATGATCATCGCCGAGCAACTCGAGGTGCCATGGAAGGGCATCACCATCGAGCAGGGCGATTTCAACGAGAAGCTCTACGGCTCCCAGAGCGCCGGCGGCTCCCGCTCCACGCCCGCCAACTACGACAACTTCCACCTGCTCGGCGCCACCGTGCGCACGATGCTCGTCGAGGCCGCCGCCCAGACGTGGGGCGTGCCCGCCGCCGAGTGCCGCGCGGAAAACGCCGCCGTCCACCACGCCGCCAAGGGCAAGCTCACCTACGGCCAGCTCGTCGCCAAGGCCGCCACCCTCCCCGTCCCCGCCAAGGAGGCCGTGAAGCTCAAGGATCCGAAGGACTACAAACTCCTCGGCCAACGCATCGCCCAGATCGACACGCCCGCGATCGTCACCGGCAAGCCGCTCTTCGGCATCGACGTGAAACTCCCCGGGATGCTCCACGCCGTCTACGAGAAGTGCCCCGCGTTCGGCGGCAAAGTCGTCAGCGCCAATCTCGACTTCATCAAGACCCTGCCCGGCGTGAAAGACGCCTTCATCCTCGCCGGCAACGGCAAGGTGAAGGAACTCTGCCCCGGCGTCGCCATCATCGCCGACTCCACCTGGTCCGCGTTCAGCGCGCGCCGCCAGCTCAAGGTCGTCTGGGACGAGGGCAAGGTCGCCAACGAGAGCTGGGATACCTTCGTCGCCGAGGCCCGCGCCAAGGCCGGCTCCCCCGGCCAGCGCTCGCTCCGCAAGGACGGCGATGTCGACGCCGCCCTCGCCGGCGCCGCCAAGACCGTCACCGCGGAATACGTGTATCCGTTCATTTCGCACGCCAACCTCGAGCCGCAGAACACCACCGCGCTCTGGAAGGACGGCGTGATGGAGATCTGGTCGCCCACGCAGATCCCCACGATCGGCACCGGCATGGTCAACCGCGTCCTCGGTATCCCGCCGGAAAAGATCATCCTCCACCTCAACCGGGCCGGCGGCGGTTTCGGCCGCCGCATCGGCGCCGACTACCTCATCGAGGCCGCGGCCATCGCCCAGAAGGTCAACGGCCCGGTGAAGCTCACCTGGTCGCGCGAAGACGACCTCAAGCACGACCAATACCGTCCCGGCGGCCTCCACTTCCTCAAGGGCGGCGTCGACGCCTCCGGCAAGATCGTCGCCTGGAAAAACCACTTCTTCACCTTCGGCGAAGGCGGCCAACCCGGCAGCGGCGGCAACCTCAGCGGCGACGAATTTCCCGGCCGCTGGATCGCCAACTACCAGGCCGAGCAGACCATGTTCGACACCGGCTGGCCGATGGGCCCGTGGCGCGCGCCCGGCTCCTGCGTGTTCGCGTGGGTGATCCACAGCTTCATCGACGAACTCGCCCACGCCGCCGGCCGCGATCCGCTCGCCGTCCGCCTGGAACTCCTCGGCGACCGCGACGAGATGCCCGCCGGCGGCTCCGGCGGCGCGGCCAAGGGCAAGCAGGGCGGCGGCTACAATGTCGCTCGCATGCGCGGCGTCCTCAAAGCCGCCGCCGACAAGGCCGGCTGGGGCAAGAAGAAGTTCGCCAAGGGCTCCGGCGCCGGCCTCGCCTTCCACTTCAGTCACGCGGGCTATTTCGCCCAAGTCGCCGAGGTGACTGTCTCGAAAGAGGGCCAGCTCAAGGTCGACCGCTTCATCACGGTCGGCGACATCGGCGCCCAGATCCTCAATCCGAGCGGCGCCGAGAATCAGGTCGAAGGCTCCGTCATCGACGGCCTCGGCGTGCTCCTGACGCAGGAACTCAACATCGAGCGCGGCCGCGTGGTGCAGAGCAATTTCAGCGACTATCCGCTGATCCGCATCACCGAGGCGCCGGCGAAGATCGAGACCTACTTCCTCAAGACCAACTACCCGACCACCGGCCTCGGCGAACCCGCGCTGCCGCCCGTGGCTCCGGCCATCTGCAACGCGATCTTCGCCGCCACCGGCAAACGCATCCGCCAGATGCCGCTGTCGCGCGTCGACCTGCGCTGGTCCTGAGCCGCTTCGCTCTCCCCGTCTGCCACGCCGACTCTCCTCCGGGGAGTCGGCGTTTTCTTTCCGCGCAGTGCGACCCTCCGCGCGCGGCGCCGCCCGCCGGCCGGTGCAGGCGGCCCGACGGGGTCCGGGCCGG
>JBILLY010000118.1:0-9479 GCA_044375835.1 Opitutaceae bacterium | reverse complement strand
GCCGGCCGCACCTTCGAACTGCCCAACGAATTCGGCGAGGGCTCCGAGTTCGGCCTCAAGGCCGGCCTCCTCGACGACCGCCTCACCTTCACCGCCGCCTACTACGACATCCGCCGCGAAAACGTCGCCCGCGACACCACCGACCCGCTCACCGGCGTCGGCATCACCGTCCTCTCCGGCGTCGAAGCCTCCCAGGGCTGGGAACTCGACTTCAACTGGGTCGTCACCCCCGAACTCCAGTTCTTCGGCGGCTACGGCTACAACGACACCGCGGTCGTCAGCAACGCCCAGGCCCGCCACCTCGAGGGCTACCCGCTCCGCCGCTCGCCCAGGGACAACCTCGGCGTCGCCGGCAAATACGAGTTCAAGTCCGGCGCCCTCAAGGGCCTGTATCTGACCTCCGGTTACAAGGCCTACGGCCGCTCCATCGCCAACCCCTCCACCGGCCGCAACATCACCCGCGCCTCCGTCACCGCCGCCAATCCCTTCGTCAACCAGCCCATGCCCAACGGCAAACTCCCCTTCCCGCAGTTCGCCGCCGGCGCCGTCCTCGCGTCCGTCCCGTCCGATGTGCGCGTCGACGACGGCCGCGAGTCGATCTACAACCGCGCCTACGACCTCGTCGAAGCCGGCATCGGTTACCGCTGGAAATCCGGCCGCCGCTTCACCCACAAGGTGCAGGCCAACGTCAGCAACATCTTCGACGTCCGCTACACCTACGGCTCCACCGGCCACGGCAACCCCCGCGCCTGGGTCCTCACCTACGACATCACTTACTGAGTCTCCAGCCCGGCCGGGCGGACCTGCGCCGCCCGGCCGACGTCGCCCGTCTTCCGCCGCATGTCCCACCGCCACCGTCTCATTCTCCTGCCGCCCAACCGCGTCTGGCGCACCTATCCCGGCGGCCGCACCCTCGATGCGCTCGCCGGCGCCCCCGCCCCCGCCGACACCCACTTCGCCGAAGACTGGATCGCCTCGACCACCGTCGCGAAAAACCCGCCCGGCACCCCGCCCTATTCGCCACCGCCCGACGCCGCCCCTGCTGCCCGTCCTTCAACTTTCAACGATCAACTTTCAACCGCACCCGGGATCTCCCGGGTGCTGCTCGGCCACGACCCGACCCCGCACGATTTCGCCGCCCTCCTCGCGTCCGACCCGGACTACTTCCTCGGCCCTGCTCACGTCGCGAAATACGGCGCGCAACCCCAGCTGCTCGTGAAGTTCCTGGACAGCGGCACGCGCCTCCACTTCCAGGTCCACCCTACCCGCGACTTCGCGCGCCGCCTGCTCGGCGCCCCCAGCGGCAAGACCGAAGCCTACTACGTCCTCGCCGTCCGCGACGCCCCCCCCGCACCCCCGTCCTCCGTCCTTCAACCTTCACCTTTCAACTTTCAACCGGCCGCTCGCCCCGCGAGCGAGCCCACCGGCTGCATCTACGTCGGCTTCCAGCGCCCGCCCACCCCCGCCCAACTCCGCGACTGGATCGTCACGCAGGATCTCGCCGCGATCGAAGCCTGCTTCGACCGCATCCCCGTCCGCCCCGGCGACACCTTCATCATCCCCGGCGGCACGCCCCACGCCCTCGGCGCCGGCGTCTTCATGGTCGAGATCCAGGAACCCAGCGACCTCGTCGTCCGCTTCGAATTCGAGCGCGCCGGCTACGTCCTCCCCGAGGCCTCCCGCTTCATGGGCCGCGACGTCGACTTCGGCCTCACTGTATTCAATTTTTCCCCACTCGACGCCGCCGCCCTCGATACCCGCGTCCGCTGCCGCCCCCGCCGCCTCCGCGACTTCGGCCCCGGCAGCTATCAGGAAGAACTCATCGGCGCCGCGCAGACCGACTGCTTCCGCGTGCTCCGCACCACCCTCGCCGGCCCCGTGGTTAAGGATGAAAGCTCCGCCGCCATCGCCATCGTCACCCGCGGCACCGTGATCGCCTCCGTCGGCGACACCACGCATCGCCTTCGTCCCTTCGACAAAATCTTCGTCCCCGCCGCCCTCGGCCCCGTCGCCTACACGCCCGAGTCCGGCGACGCCGAACTCCTCGAGTGCCTCCCCCCCGCGCCCTGAGCCCCACGCCTCTCGCCCAAAGCCTACCGCTTACCGCCTACAGCTTATAGCTCAAAGCCTACCGCCCCCGTGCTCCTCGCCGTCCTCACGCCCGCCGAACTCCGCGAATTCTTTCCCGCCGCGCACCTCGCCGCACTCCGGGAACTCGCGCCCGATCTCCGGCTCCTCGATCCCACCGGCCTCTCCGCCGAAGCCTTCGCCGCCGAACTCGCCGCCGCCGATCCCGCGATCCTCCTCGCCTGCTGGAAGACCCCGCCGCTCCCCGCCTCGCTCCCGCCTCGCCTCCGCTACGTCTGCCACGTCACCGGCTCCGTCAAAAAGCTCGTCACCCGCGAACACCTCGACCGCGGCCTGCTCGTCACCAACTGGGGCGACTCCATCAGCCGCACCGTCGCCGAGGCCGCCGTCTTCCACCTCCTCTCCTGCCTGCGCAACGCCTCCCACTGGACGCTCGCCATGCACCAGCCCGGTGTCGCCGCCTGGAAAAACGGCCTCACCGACGCCCGCTCCCTCTTCTGCCGCTCCGTCGGCATCCACGGCTTCGGTCCCGTCGCCCGCCAACTCGTCGCCCTCCTCCGCCCCTGGCAGTGCCCCGTCACCGTCTTCGCGCCCGACGTCACCGCCGAACTCGCCCGCGCCTACGGCGTCGAACGCGCCGCCTCCCTCGAAGCACTCTTCCGCGACAACGAGATCCTCGTCGAACTCGCCCCGCTCATCCCCGCCACCACCGGCCTCGTCACCGAAGCCCTGCTCCGCTCCATCCGCCCCGGCGGCGTCTTCGTCAACGTCGGCCGCGGCGCCGTCGTCGACGAGGCCGCCCTCCTCCGCGTCGCCGCCGAGGGCAAAATCTCCGTCGGCCTCGATGTCTACACCGTCGAACCGCTCCCCGCCGACAGCGGCTTCCGCGCCCTCCCGCGCGTCATGCTCACCCCGCACATGGCCGGCCCCACCATCGACCGCTACCCCGACGCCGGCGCCTTCGCCGTCAAAAACCTCCGCGCCTGGATCACCGGCCGCCCCCTCGAAGCCGTCGTCACCTCCGAAATCTACGACCGCTCCTCCTGACTCCACCTGCACCTTCGCCCCCTTTCTCCGACTCTCCCTCTCCCCGTCCCTTCCGCCTCCCGCCTCCCGCCTTCCGCCTTCCGCCTTTCGCCTTTCGCCGTCCCCATGCGCTCCCCGGCTTTTAGTCTGTTCGCACGACTCGGCCTCCTCACCCTCCTGGCGGCCCTCCCGCTCGCGGCCCGCGCCGCCGCCGATCCCGCCTCCGTCGTCCCCGCCGCCGCCCCGCGCACCCTCGTCCCCGCCGCCCGCCTCGACGCCTTCCGCGCGTATTGCCTTTCCGGTGACGGCGCCGCCCCCTTCGCCAAAATCCGCGCCGACCTCGACCGCGACTTCGCCGCCTACGTCGTCCCGCCCGAACCCGTCACCTACGGCGACCCGTCGCCCTCCAAACGCAGCTCCGATATGGCCGACCTCTGGCGCGGCCAGCAGGATCTCACCGGCCGCCTCGCCGGCATCGCCGAGGCCGCCGCCCTCTGCTGGCTCGTCACCGGCGAGGAAAAATACTTCGCCCAAGCCCGCGCCATCTTGCTCGCCGTTTCCACCTGGACCCTCGGCCCGCCCGGTCGCCCCGTCGACTGGCGCGCCGGCCCCGTCCCCGGCGCCGCCGACATCTACTACAACGACGAGGCCCACTTCCGCCTCTGGCGCAAACTCCCCCTCGTCTACGACCAGCTCCGCGCCAAACTCTCCCCCGCCGACCGCGCGACGATCCTCGCCCACTTCAAAGCCCGCGGCACCCGCAACGCCGCGTGGGTCGCCCGCCAGGGCGACATCGCGAGAATCCGCCGCAACACCATCGCCGGCGCCAACCTCAGCTCCCACCCCGTCCGCTTCATGCCCATGACCGGCCTCGCCGGTCTCGCCCTTTGGGACGACCTGCCCGAGGCCCGCGAGTGGTGGGCCTTCGCCTACAAATTTTACCGCGACCAGTTCACCCCCTGGGGCGGCGACGACGGCGGCTGGGGCGAGGGTAGCGCCTACTGGCGCGGCATCTTCGAGCACGCCACCTTCCAGGACACGCTCCTCTCCCTCGGCGACCCGCTCGCCTACGCGTCCCCCTTCTGGCAAAACACCCCGTTCTTCGCCCTCTACAACGTCCAGCCCTACCTCCACACCATCTTCGGCGACGCCTCCAACGCCGGCCGCTTCAACCTCGAGCCCACCACCGCCGACTTCTTCGAGTATCTCGCCCGCGTCCGCCAGGACGGCCGCTTCCGCACCTACGCCGCCCTCTGCACCGATACCCGCGCCCGCCCCGCCGACAAGGGCCTCGCCGGCCTCGACCGCGGCTACCCCGTCGCCGCCGAATTCCTCCTCCGCAACTTCGGCGTATCCGGAAAACCGATGCCGCCCGCCCGCCCGCTCGACGACCTCCCGCCCTTCGCCGATGTCGGCTGGGTTTCTCTCCACAGCGCCCTCGGCCGCCCCGCCGACGACATCCACGTCACCTTCCGCGCCTCGCCCTACGCCTCCTTCAGCCACAGCCACGCCGACCAGCTCGGCTTCATCCTCAACGCCTACGGCGAGGGCCTCGCCATCAACTCCGCGTATCGGGAATACCACAACAGCCCCCACCACGAGAAATGGACGCGCCAGTCCGTCTCCAAAAACGTCGTCCTCCTCGACGGCGTCGGCCAGAAACCCAAATCCAAGGACGCCGTCGCGAAGATCACCCGCTTCGAGCCCGCCGCCCGCACCGTCTGGACCACCGGCGACGCCACCCCCGCCTACCAGGCCGCGCAGAAGGAAAAGGGCCGCGTCCGCCGCGTCACCCGCGACCTCGTCTTCGTCGACCGCCGCTACGTCGTCCTCCGCGACCGCGTCGAACTCGCCTCGCCCGCCCGCCTGTCCTGGCTGCTCCACGCCGAGAAACACCTCGCCTGGGACGCCGCCCGCGCCGTCGCCGTGATCCGCGGCGTCGAGGGCAAAGCCTCTCTCACCGCCGCCGTCCTCGCCCCCGGCGCCACCTTCCGCGGCACCGTCGCCACCGAGTTCCCCGTCCCCGTGGACCCGAAATACACCCAGACCTCCGGCTCCCCCTACATCACCGGCTCCTGGCACAACCACGCCCACCTCACCCTCGAGTCCGCCGAGTCCGCGCGGTCCTTCACCGTCTACAGCGTGCTCTGGCCCGAGCGCGGCCCGCAGCCCGCCGCCCTCGCCGCCACCCTCGCCCCCGACGGCGCGCTCATCGTCACCCGCCCCGACGGTCGCATCGATACCCTCGTCCTCACCGACGACGCGCTCACGCTCCGCTGACCGCCGCGCACCGGCACTCCGGTGGCGATCAGCCGCCCCGCGTTCCCGCCGTCCCTCCGCCCATTCCCACCGTCGGCAACCGGCCGACGTCTCACCGCACCGCCTGCACCTGCACCCGCTGCGGAAACGGCGACGACGACAGCGTCACCACGTGCGCCGTCACGGAGCGGTAGCGCAGCTTCCCGCCGTGCGAGATGCGCACATCCAGCATCACGCCCCGCCGCAGCTGCGCGTCGTCCGCCTCGTATTCGAACGCAAAGTCGACCGATTCCTTCGACGGCGCCCGCAGCGCGAAACTGTGCGTCGCCACCACCCGCTCCACGGCCGCCGTCCCCTGCGTCGGCGCGATCGGCAGATCGCCGCCCGCCGGCCGGCTCGTTTCGATGCCCGGCGCCGCCAGCAACCGGATCGTGATGTCCGTCCCCGCCGGCAGCGGGATCCCCACGTCCACCGCCCCTTTCAGCATCCGGTTCGGATTGCCCGCCGGCGACATGTCGAGGTTGGCGCACCCGGCGAGAAACAGCAGCACGAGCGTGCAGCAGGCGGAAAGGCGGGGACCGAAATTCATGATGGGGGGTTGGGTCCGGAGCGGGCGACGGGTGAAGCGGAGCGACGCAGGGTTTCGCAGCGAAAGTTGAACGTGGCGAGCAACTCCGTGTGTTCGCGCGCTTCGGCACCGTTCGTGTGCACCAGCCCGCGGCCAAACGGGGGCTGCTCGCCCGGCTCGTCCTGCCACTGGCTCCACGCATAGCCGACCACCGCGGGGTGTCGAGCCAGCCGCTCCAGCGCGCCCCGCGCCCGCTGCAGCATCCGCTCCACCGCCGTGAGCCGCCGCGGCCGCTTGCCCGCCGGCGCATGGAAAAACGCCTCGTGCACCCAGCTCACGTCGTCCGCCAGCACCGGGTGCTTCGCACTGCCGCCGCCCGGCGGCAGGGTGCTCCAATCCTGCAGGCCCACATCCACCGCCGGATACGCCGCCTCGGCCGCTACCTCCGGCCCCGCCGCGCCGCGGCACCGGCAGCCCAGCACCAGATGGTGCGGATCCGCCGCCCGCACCGCCGCCGCCGTCGTCGTGAAATACCGCCGCGCCAGCTCCCGCGTCCACCTCGCCTGGTCGCGCAGGTAGCCGCGCGTCGCCAGCCCCGACTCCGCCCGCACCAGCTCCCGCACCGTCTCCCGGTTCGGCAGCCCCACGCCCCACGAGCGCGCCAGCGCGTCCAGCCGCCCGCGGTGCGGCGCCAGCACGAACTCCCACGCCGCGTGATACGCCCCGTGGCTCGGCTCCAGCGCCAGGCACAACTGCAACAACGTCGGCCGCCCGTTCGTCCCGTCCTGCCCCCACGCCAACCCGTCGTCCGTCACCCACCCCACCAGCGCCCGCTCCTCCGCGCGCGGCGCACACACCGTCAGCGCGCGCTCCGCCGCCCGCGCGCCCCACCCGGCGTCGAACACGTCCGGCAGCCGCAGCCCCGGCCCGGCGAGCAGCGGTCCGCCCGTGCAAAAATCCACCGCGGCGAGAGACGGCAACCCGTCCTCGTGCCCCGCGCCGCGCGCGTCGAGCCCCGCCGCGTTGAAACCCCAGCGCCGCAGGCGCGCCGCCGTGTCCGGCGACAACGCCGCGTCCGCCGGCGTCTCCGCCGGTCGCATCCCGTGCACGCAGCGCAGGAAAACCCGCGCCCCGTCCGGATCGACCAGCCACCAGCGCCCGGCCGCATCCGGCGCGACCCGGAAAAAACCCGCCGCGCCGCGGCCCGCTCCCGGCGGAAGCTCGTCTCCGGCCTGCGCCGCGTCGTTCGCCTGGGCCATGCGCGCCGGTTATTTCTTCTTCGCGCTCTTCTTCCCTTCGCCGTCACCGCCCCCGGACTGCGCGCCGCCCACCGCGAGGATCGTGCCCGCCAGCAACCCGACCGCAAACACGCCGAAATAGAGCAGCGCCGCCGACGTGTGGATCGGCTCCTTCGCCGTCGTGCCCATGATCGGAAAGCGAAAATCGATCGCGTGCGTGTTGTTCATGCCCGTGTAGAGCATGACGAAGAGGATCGCGAGGAGCGCGATGGTTTTGACGACGGCTTTGAACATGGTGGGAAAGGAAAACGGGCGCGACGGCGCCAGCGGCCGAGGGGCTAAGGCCCGCCCCCGGCCCCCGCAAACGCAATCGCGGCGGAGTTGTTCGCCGCCCCGCGGCCCGGCCTTCCTGCGCCGCCACCACCGGCGCCCGGACTCCGCGCGCTCGTCGTCCGCCGCGCCCGACACCTTTGCCGGCGGCCGGGTCGGCGGTTTCGCCGGATGGAAACGCACTCCCCGGAACGAGCTCGGCCCGAGAGGCCCGCGCCGGCGGCGCCAAGCGCAACCGCCACCGGCCACCTGCGCGTCTTCATGCCCCGGCTCAGCACAGCGCTCGACAAACTTCGCGACATGCCAGCCCGCGCTCCTTGCCGTTGTCGCCCTGCTCGTGAGCAAAGCTTCGGCAGACGGCTCAACTCCCGCCTGCGCTCATCGCCGTTGTAGCCCTCCTCGCGAGAGCAGGGACCACCGGAAGCTGTAGCCCTGCTCGTAAGAGCAGGGACCGCCGAAAGTTGTAGCTCTGCCCGCGAAAGCAGGCGCCACCGGAAGTTGTAGCCCTGCTCGTGAGAGCAGGGACCGCCGGGAGATTGAGTGGCAAAACTCCCGCCTCCCGCGCGGCGGGCTACCTTCCGCCGTCGGATGTCACGTTTTGACGGGTCGCTCACCTGGACGCGCCCGCCTTGCGCGAAAGCCGGCGCGCTTCGCCATCGCGCGCGCCCGCGGGCGTGACAATTTCGCCCGCCCGGTTTCGCTTTCCTAGATGGCCCCTCTTCGTGCCGCCTTTCGCGCCGCCGCATTCGCCGCCTTCGCCGCCGTGCTCGCCGCTACCGCGCTCCTCGCTCAACCGCTCGCGTGGACCGAACGTCCCGCCGCCGGCACCACCGGCTTCACCCCGGTCGCCGTTGCCTCGGGCGCCGGTGTTCACGTCGCTCTCGGCAGCGCCGCCGTCGCCCTCAGCACCGACGCCGCCACGTGGACGCGCATCGACCTCCCGATTCCCCGCGACACCACGTTCTTCGGCCGTGCCCTCACCTCTGCCGACGGCCTCTTCGTCGCCGCTGGCGCCTCCAGCGCCTTCGACGGTCTGCCCAATCGGAACGTCTACACCAGCACCGATGGCCGCACATGGACGCCTCGCACCACCGGCAACGGCAGCCTGAGCGCGGTCGCCGGCCTGCCCGGTCGCTGGATCGCCGTCGGCGCCGCCACCGACGACGGCCGCAACGCCGTCACCAGCACCGACGGTCTTTCCTGGTCCCGCGTCGCCGTCGGCCAGGGCTCGTCCTCGTTCGCCGGCATCGTCGCGCACCCTGCGCGTCGCCTCTTCGTCGCCTGGGCCGGCGACGCCAACGGCAACGTCAACGGCCCCGAGGTCCCGACCGGCCTGCGCGCCCATGTCTGGGTGACGCCCGATGGCGCATCGTGGACCCGGGTCACGCTTCCCGGCACCTCCGATGTCAGCCGCGTCTTCGGCGTCGCGGTCTCCGGCGGAGGATTTCTCGCTGCCGTCCGCGTGTCCGCAGCCAGCACGCGCCTCTACGCGAGCGACGACGGCCTCGTCTGGACGCCCCGCGCCGACGTCGCCGTGCCGCCCCACACCGTTCCGCTCTTTCCCACCTCGACCGTTGATCCCGCGTTCGTCGGCGGCGGATTTCATGTCACGGGTGATTTCGCCGCCGGCACCGCCACCGCCGTCATCACTGGCTCCACCGCCACATTTACCGAAACCGTTCCGTCCGCCACCGGCTACACCACGGTGACCCGTCCTGGCGGCAGCTTCCGGCTCAACGCTTCCGGCTCACTGTCCGCGTGGTCCTACGTCGCGGTCAGCCCGGCCGAAGGCTCCGGATCGCCCCTCCCGCCCGCCCTGTTCACCGCGGGACGCATCGTCTTCGCCCCGGTCGACGGCCGCAGCATCTCCGCCGCCCTGCCCGTGGCCTACCTCAACAATCTCTCCGTCCTCGCGCGCGCCGGCGCCGACTCCGAGGTGCTCACCGTCGGCGTCACCGTCGGCGGCGGCC
>JBILLY010000116.1:0-9580 GCA_044375835.1 Opitutaceae bacterium | reverse complement strand
GAGTATTCCGACGTCGCTGGCTTCTGCAAATCCGCCACCACCGCCGAAATCGCCGCGCACGGCCACGTCCTCACGCCCGGCCGCTACGTCGGCGCCGAGGAAGTCGCAGACGACGGCGACCCCTTCCGACGCCGATCTGGAGAAAATCACCGGCACCTATCACGCATGGAGGGGGATGGTATCGCGCAGAGGCGCGGAGACGCAGAGATGGCAAGGGATTCGAACCTCCGCGCCTCCGCGCCTCGGCGGGAGTATTCCGACGTGGCGGGCTTCTGCAAATCCGCCACCACCGCCGAAATCGCCGCGCACGGCCACGTCCTCAGGCCCGGCCGCTACGTCGGCGCCGAGGAAGTCGCAGACGACGGCGACCCCTTCGAGGAAAAGATGCCGCGCCTCGTCGCCGAACTGCACGCCCAGTTCGCCGAGTCCGCGAAACTGGAGCAGGCCATCAAAGCCAACCCGAGGGGGCGGGGTTATCCGCCCGACCTGCAGGAAGAGGCGGTGAAGACCGTGCTCGCGCAGGCGAAACTGCTGTGCGCGGAGTGGGTGTAGGCCGGGCGCGGCACCGAAGTCGCCGGGCTCAGAAATTCAGCCGCGCGCTGAGCGCGTAGCTCGTGGGTGGGTTGACGGCGGCGCGGAAGAGTTGGCCGTCGGGGTCGCGGCGGACGAGCGTGTAGTCTTTCTGCTGGAGGAGATTGTTGGCGTTGAGCTGCAGCTCCACGCCCGCGCGGCCGAGCCATTGCGGCAGGCGCGTGCGGTAGCCGAGCAGGGCGTCGGCTTCGCGGCGGACGGCGGCCTGGAAGAGCGTGCCGGTCGTGCTGCGGCCGATCACGGGCGCGCTGCCGTAGCTGAGGCCGCCGCCGAGGAAGGCGCCCTTCAGTCGGCCGGACGTAAAATCGTAGCGCGTGAAGGCGCGGGCCTCGAGCTCGCGGTGGCCGACGGTGCCGGTGTTTTCCACGGCGGTCGTCGCGGCGAGCCAGTTTTGGTAGTTGATGATCTCCTGCGCGACGGTGACGCCGGCGGTGGTCGGGAGGTTTTGCGCGGCGGGATTCTGCCAGAGCGGGACGACGCGGGCGGCGGCGGCGCGGCTGCGCTTGAGCATGTTGGTCTGCACGGACTCGGTCCGCGCGAGGTTGACGATCACGCGCCAGGCGGGCGTGACGTTGCCGGTGAGGTTGATCTCGTAGCCGTCGGTCGCGAGGTCGGAGAGGTCGAAGTCGCCGCCGGTGAAGCGCGGGACGGTGGCGGCGTTGACGAGGCCGGCGGCGATCTGCGCGTCCATGATGCGGTCGTGGCGGACGGAGACGTTGTTGACGCCGAAGGCGGCGGATTGGTCGACGGAGGTGGTGCTGAACCAGCCGGCGCGGAGGAAGGCGCGGCCGCCGAAGAGCGAGACCATGAGGCCGGCGTCGCGGCCCTGGCCGGCGTTGAGCGGGAAGGGCGAGCTGTCGGGGATGAGCGTCTGGGTGGTGCCGGGGGGCTGCGCGTTTTCGGAATAGTTGCAGTAGGCGGAGAGCCACTTGGTGGCCTTGGCGACGACGCCGACGCTGCGGCGTTCGAAATCGTAGGGCGACGCGGGCGGGGCGGCGCCGAGGAAGCGGAGTTCGCCGAAGGAATCGGGGCGGGTGGCGACCTGGGAGTTGGGGCTGTTGGTGGGGCGCGCGTAGTTGATCACCTCGGTGTAGCGCCAGCCGGCGGTGGTGACGAGGCGGTCGCCGAAGAAGTAGCTCTGGAGCGCGAGGAGGCGCGTCTCGCCCCGGCCCCACTGGTCGTTGCGCTCGTTGTAGGCCCACGCGGTGGTGAAGGTGCGCGCGGGGGTGCCGGGATCGACGACGGCGGTGAAGGTGCGCGGCACGCGGCGGAAATCGGGCGCCGCGAACTGGGAGCTGTCGGCGGGGTTGGTGATGTAGCGGCGCGTCCAGAGCTGGTTGGCGGCGTTTTGCGGCTGGGCGTTGAACGGCGAGCCGTCGGCGACGAGGAAGCCGACGTAGCGCGGGTTGCCGGAGTTGTCGCGGCCGGCGAGTCCGGAAAAATTGTGCCGGCCGAATTTTCCGAGATCGAGCCGGTAGGAGGCGGTGAGGCGGAAGCGCTCGCCGCTGTCGCGCGCGCGGCGGAGGACCCAGCGGGTATCGGTGTAGTAGAGGCCGGCGTAGGGATTGGGCGTGCCGTCGCGGAAGGTGTTTCCGGGCTCGCCGAGGATGCGGTAGACGTCGTGCGTGGTGTCGTAGACATCGTGGTCGCGGAGGTCGTTCACGGCGGCGAACTCGACGAAGACGTTTTTGAAGGGCTCGGCCTCGAGCACCGCGCCGAAGAGTTTTTGCTTATACTCGCTGGTGCCGCCGGGGCCGGAGAAACTGGCGGTCTGCGGAAACGGCGCGCGCGACTCGAAGGCGGCCCAGTCGCCGGGGAGGACGACGGAGTTGACGCGGCTGGCGGCGGGCTGGCTGAAGACCGTCTGGGCGAAATTGCGGACGGTGTTGTCGTTGCCCACGAAGGTGAGGCGGGCGGTGGCGGCGCGCTTGCCGATGCCGAGCGCGGCGTTGGCGGCGGCGAGGCCGCCGACGACCGGCGAGCCGCCGGTGCGCCAGAGCGAGACATTGTCGAACGGGGCGTAGAAGCGCGTGAGGGAGTTTTTCACGTGCCCGTATTCGATCTCGGCGCGGAGAGTGACTTTTTCCCACGGGCGCCAGGTGCCGGCGAGGTGGAGGCGGCGGCCCTCGGCGAACGAGTCCTCCTGCCAGCCGTCGGTGTGATGCACGACGGCGTTGAGGCGCAGGGCGGCGCGGGGGCCGAGCGTTTGGTTGTGGTCGAGCGTGCCGCGGAGCAGGCCGACGTTGTCGGTGGTGAGGCCGACCGTCGTGAACGTGCGCGTGGTGCGCGCGGTCTTGGTGGAGGTGTTGAGGATGCCGCCGGCGCCGCCGAGGCCGAAGAGGATGGCGTTGGGGCCGCGGGCTTCCTCGAAGCGGTCTGCGTTGTAGGTGTCGGGGACGAGCGCGCTGCCGAAATAATTGCGCGAGCGCGAAGCCTGCTGGCCGCGGATGCGGAACTGAAAGCCGCCGGTGTCGATCGAGATGCCCTGGGCGGCGGGCGTCTGGTCGGTGCGCTCCGGCACGGCGGCGGCGGAGTAGCGCATGAGGTCGGCCTCGCCGAAGGCGTTGAGGTCGGAGATGAACTCGGGCGTGAAGACGGAGATGGCGTTGGGGACGTCGGCGAGATTGGTGCGGAGACGGGAGCCGGCGAGGGTGTCGTTGGCGAGGTAGCCGACGTCCTTGGCGGTCGAGACGGAGAACGGCGTGAGGACGACGGGATCGTCTTTGGGTGTGGCCGGGGCCGTGGGCGCCGGGGCGGGTGTTTGCGCGGCGGCGACGGCGGCGGCGACGAGCGCGAGGGTGGGAACGAGGGAACGGAGAACGCGTGGGGTCATGGCGAGGCGGAGGCAGGGGGAGGCGAAGCCGGGGGGGGGGCGACGCGGGCGCAGCGTGGGGCGATGCGGGGGCGCGGGGAAGGGCGGGCGATGCACATTCACCCGACGAAATTGCACGTGGCGACGGGCGGCGGTCGGGTCTTTGGCCGACGCGCGAAGAGCGGGAGCGAGGGGCCGGATGGTGGCGGCGGGCGTCGCGCGTGCGAGAGGCCGGAGGCCGGTGCGGTGCGCTGACGGGAGGAGCGCGGGTGAGCGGGCTCAGCGCGGACCGGGGGCGGCGGGCAGGCCGGCGGCGGCGCGGGCGCGACGGAGGAGTTCCTCGTGGAGGGCGCGGGAGGAGGCGCGGAACTTGGTTTCGTTGGTCCGCTCGAGCGCGGCGGAGTTGGAGCCGTCGGGCGAAAGATCGGCGAGGGAGACGCCCATGGTGCCGAGCAGCACCCAATAGGTGGCGGAATCGGAGTGGTCGACGTTGCCGTGGACGAATTTGCCCTCGGCGAAGAGGCGGCCGAGCCGGCTGACCTTGAACGGCTCGTAGTAGTCGGCCCCCCGGGGCGCGCCGCCGACGATGCCGTGCTGGCCGATGGCGCCGCATTCAAAGTAGTCGATCCGGCGCTCGCGGGCCATCTGCTTCACGTAGGCGCAGGCGGCGGCGTCTTCGCGACAGTTGGCCACGTGCTCGGGGTGCTCGGGCGTGCCTTGGTGCAGCGGGGAATTGGTCCAGTGGCCGATGAAGCGCAGGCGGGGCAGCAGGGCGGCGCGGTCGGTCGCGAGCAGATGGCGGATCAGAATGGCGGGCTCGGTGAGCGAACCCCAGCAGAGGACGTTGATGATGCTGCCGGCGGGTTCGCGGTGGGCCGCATCGAGCAGGGCGCGGACCGTGGGATAGGCGTCGAGCGACGGATACGTTTTCCGCGGGTCGAACAGCTCGGCGGTCGCCTTGATGGACGATTGCAAAAAGCGGATGTCGGCAGGAAAGCCGCCGCCGACGGTGCGCTCGAGCACCGGGGCTTCCGCGCGATACGCCTCGCCGAACGTGCGATCGGCCCACGCGGCTTGGTCCGGCGTGCCGCGGTGCTCCGCGCGGTGGGTGCTGGCGACGACGATGCCGCGGATCTCGAACCGATCTGCGAGCAACAGAAACCCCGCCATGGCCGAGATATCGTCGGGGTCGTTGAGCGTGCCCATGTGATTGGGGCCCGGGAGGGTCTTGTCCGACATGTCGGTGTAGATCCAGATCGCGGGCTTGCGCGCGGTGGCCGGCGCGGCGGCGCAGGCGAGGCAAAGCGGCGCGAGGGCGAGCCATGTCCGCAGGGCGGAGCGGATGCGCGTCATGGCGCGTGCAGTGGCGGGGGGCGTCCGGGTGGGCACGAGAAAGTCGGGGAACTGCATGGGGAGATCGGCAGTGATGGAGCCGCCAAGGCCAGAGCGGAAGGCGGCGGCGCACACATTCAACCGACGAAATTGCACGTGGCGCGGGAGGGCGCGGGAGGGCGCGGGTGGGCCGAGGGAGCGGCGAAGACCGAGCGTCTACCCGGCGCGCCGGATGGGTGCGAATAGGCAGCGGATGGGGCACGGCGGACTCCAGGCACGTATGCCGACGGCGCGGACGCCGAACGACGGGAACACGGGCCGGCGGCTGTCGCGGTGTCGGCCGAGCAGGGCATCGACCAAGGTCGAGCCCTACCAATGCCTGGGGCTTGGCGCGGCGCGGGCTTACTTCGCGAAGAGTTCGGCGACGGGGACGATCTTGATCGCGTCGCGGGTGAGCTTCAGCGGGTAGGCGGCGATGAGCTTGTCCTCGGCGAGCACGGCGTCGGGCTTGGGCGACTCGTAGGTGATAGGGCTCGGGGTGTTGGCGGCGAGGGCGGCGGCGAAGGCGGCGGCGTCCTTGGTCACGGCGACGATCTTCAGGTTGGCCGACTGCCAGTGCTTCTTCATCGCGGCGTTCACGTCGGCGAGCGTGAGCTCGTCCATCATGCGGCGGAATTTGGCGAGGTGCGGTTCGTCGAGGCCGTAGAAGACGTCGTCGAGGGCGTAGCCGAGGCGCTCGGAGGTGTTGGAGGCGTAGTGCTGGACGTATTTTTTGACGAAGGCGCGGCGGGACTCGAAGTCCTCGGGGGTGAGGCCGCCCTGGACCAGTTGGTCGAATTCGCGGAGTGCGGCGCGGAGGGCGAAGTGGCGGGCCTCGTGCGGGACGGGGCGGATCCAGATTTCGAAAATCTGGCGGCGGCGGGCGACGTTTTGCGGCGGAAGGAAGCGGAGGCCCCCGTTGGGGAAGTGCTCGATGTAGGCGTAGTCGCCGTAGTTGAGGCCGCGTTGCTCGCGGATGACTTGGTAGAGGCGGCCGGAGGAGTTGCGGTGTTCGCCGAGCCAGGAGGTGGCGATGGCGAGGGCATACCAGTCCTTGGTGCCGCGGAGCACGTCGAGGGGGAAGCCGAGGCTGAGCGCGGTGGAGGCGGCGTTGGCTTTCTCGACGAGCGTGACGGACTGGCCCTTGAGCGGCGCGGGCGCGGGGGCGGCGACGAGCGGCGGCGTGCCGGCGGGCAGCTGGGCGAGGTCGGTCTTGAGACGGGCGAGCAGCGTGGCCGGGGTGACGGCCGCGGACGGCGCGGTGACGGCGGTGGGGGCGGCGGCGTCGGAATTTTTCAGGTCGGGCACGGGCCCGCCGAGGCCGATGACGACGTTGTCGCGGGTGTAGTATTTCGCGTGGAAGGCCTTCACGTCCTCGACGGTGATGGACTTGAGGCTCGCGACGGTGCCGAGGGCGAGGTGGCCGTAGGGCGTGCCGGCGAAGATTTCCTGGTAGAGGACGGCTTTGCCGAGTTCCTCGTCGGAGGCGAAGCGCAGCTGGTTCTCGATGAGGTTGAGGGTGCGGCTGCGGATGCGGTCGAGGTCGGACTGCGCGAAGGCGGGGTTGAGCACGGCGTCGACGAACAGCGGGTAGAAGTCGCCGAGGTTGTCGCGGTGGGTGCGGCCGCTGACGACGGTCATCTCGACGGAGGGCGAGGCCGAGTAGGACGAGGCGAGCGGGTAGAGTTGGTCGAGGATCTGGTCGTAGGGGCGGTTGCGCGTGGCGCCTTCGGCGACGAGGGCGGCGGTGAGGGCGGCGAGGCCGGGCTTGTCGGCCGGGTCGTTCTGGGAGCCGACCTTGAACCAGAGGCGCAGGGAGACGGTCGGGTCGTTGGGGACGGAGAGAATGACCGGGGCGTTGGCGGCGACGGCGGGGGGCGGGCAAAGCAGAAAGGAGAAAGCAGAAAGAAGAAACGGGAGACGGCGGGCGGAGGCGGGCAGCAGCGTGGAAAGGTGAAAGGCGAACGATGAAGGACGGGCGGGAGCGACGGGGGACGACGGGCGGGTGGCCGGGGCGACGGCGGTCGCAAGGGCGGAGCGGAGGGAGAAGCGGGAGGACATGGCGGGACCGGAAAAGGGTGGGTGACGCGGTGGGATCAGGAGTTGCCGGCCTTGAGCAGGACGACGGTGCGTTTTTCCGGGACGAAGTATTTCTTCGCGGCGCGCATGATGTCCTCGGGGGTGATCGTGTCGGCCGCGAGGTAGTAGGCGTCGATGGCGGCGATTTCGCCGGTGAGGGCGGCGATGCGGGCGAGGCCGCCGGCGACGGCGTCGGGCGTGTCGAGGCCCATGAGGAAGCCGTATTTGTTGTTGCGCTTGAGATCGCGGAGGCGGGCGGGATCGACGGGGACGGTTTTGAACTGCTCGAGGGTCTTGTAGATCTCGTCGCGCACGAGGGCGACCTCGGCGGGGTTTTTCACCATGGCGTAGATCTCGAGGAGCGAGGGATCGCGGCTGAGCGGGAAGCGGGGGCTGAGCATCTGGACCTTCTGCTCGCGGAGGACGAGGCGCTTGCGGAGCTCGCTGGTTTCGCCGAAGGCGAGTTCGCCGAGGACCTGCGAGGCCATGAAGTCGCGGTTCGAGGGGTCGAAGGCGTCGCCCTTGTAGGCGACGGCGAGGATGGGGAGCGTGCGGCCGGGGTAGCTGACTTCGGCGGTGCGCTCGGCGGTTTGCGGCGGCTCGGGCGTGACGGCCGGCGCGGTGTAGCCCTTGGCCCAGCCGCCGTAGTGTTTTTCGATCCAGCCGAGCGTGGGCCGGACGTCGACATCGCCGGCGACGACGAGCACGACGTTTTCCGGACGGTAGAAGCGGCGGAAGAAGGTGCGGCTATACTCGAACTGCTGCGGCATCAGCTTGATGTCGCGCTCGAAGCCCATGGTGGTGTGCTTGTAGGTGTGGACGTCGTAGGCGGTGTCGCGGAGCTTCTCGATGAGCAGCGAGAAGGGGCTGGTGATGTTCTTCCGGTATTCGCCGTAGACGGCGCCGGCCTCGGTCATGAAGACGGGTTCGGTGTAGCTGAGGTTTTGGAAACGGTCGGCCTCGATCTCGATCACCTTCTCGAGGTCCTCCTTGGTGAACTTGAGGTGGTAGGCGGTGATGTCGTCCGAGGTGTAGGCGTTGGCGCTGGCGCCCATTTTGGTGACGGTGGCCTCGTAGAGGTGCTGCGGATACTTCGGGGTGCCGCGGAACATCATGTGCTCGAAGAAGTGGGCGAAGCCGGACTTGCCCTCCTCGACCTCGTCGCGGCTGCCGGTGCGGACGACGGAGTAATACGCCACGACGCCGGGCGTCGCCATCGGGATGAGGATGGCGGTCAGGCCGTTGGGCAGGACGTGCTTGGTGGAGGCGTAGGGGAAGACGCGGGCGGGCGCGGGGGCGGCCGGCGAGGCGGCGGACGCGAGGGGGGCGACGGTGAGGCCGAGGGCGGCGAGACCGGCGAGGAAGGGGCGGAGGCGCATGGGCGATGGTTGTATGCGCGGAGGAAATACGCCGCCCGCGGGCGGTCAAACGGCTTTCGGCGCCGGATGGTCGTCGAGGGCGACGCCGGCGCGGCGGAGTTCGGCGCGGAGCGGGGCGACGAAGAGCGCGGTGCAATCCTCGAGCGAAAAGGTGAGTTCGTAGGGCTCGCTGGCGGGGCGGCCGGTGGCGAGGGCGACGAAGTCGGCGAAGTCGAGGAGGTCTTCGTCGGTGAAGTGTTCCTCGACGACGGATTGGGCGGCTTGGAGCGGGGCGAGAGTGGCGCAGAAACGGCCGGCGACGGGATCGGGGGAGCGGAGGACGGCGGGGCCGGCGAGGCCGGCTACGGCGAGGCGGTCGGCGAAGCTCGCGAGGGATTCGTGGGCGAGGGCGAGGTTGGCGAGGCGGGCTTGTTCGAGGAGGCGGGTGCGCTGGGCGAGGAGGTGGGCGAGGTGCATGGTGTGGTTCTCCGATGGGTGCGGCGCGGGGCCGCGTGGGCGGTGCGGACGGTGAACTCCGGGCGGGCCGGGGGCGGACGCGGTGGCGACGATCCCCGGCACGGACGGAACGGCTCTGACTCGGACGCTGACGCTGACTCGGACGCTGACGTCGGGCGGCTATCGGCGGACGGCTGACTCGGTCGTCGGACGCTATCGGACGGTCTGGCTGACGGCGGTCGCTGGCTTGGTCGGGCGCTGGCTCGGTCTCTCGGTCGGACTCAAATCACGGTCTCGTAACTGATACGTGCATCTGGACGCTGACGGGACTGGCGCAGGGGAACGTGGGCGCGGAACGGGTGGGCGCAAGCGCGATGTTGGTTTCAGCGTCGCGAGTTGGGATCGGCCGAACGGGAAAACGCGGGCGGCGGGCGCGAGCCGGGGAGCAAGGCGCGGGCGGCGAGGGCGGGGCGGCCGGGCGGGAGCGGGCGGGTCAAGCCCCGCCCTGCTTGGGCGGGAGGTGGGGCGGGGCGTGGGCGGGGTCGCGGGCGCGGAGGTCTTCGACGAGGCCGCCGAGGGAGGTGCAGAGGCGCTCGAGCTCGCCTTCGCCGCGGGCGCTGGGGAGGACGGCGAGGACATCGCCCTCGCGGATGCGTTCGGCGGCGGCGGCGACGGAGCGGAGCCGGCGCGAGACGCGGGCGGCGAAGATCCAGGCGGCGGCGGCGCCGGCGAGGGAGAGGACGAGGCCCCAGCCGACGAGGCGGCGGCGGAGGGTCGCGACGGGGGCGAAGACGCGGTCGACGGGCTGGCGGACGGCGGTGATCCAGCCGAGGCCGCGGTATTCGCGGTGGCCGCGGCTGCGCATGAATCCGGTCAGGTAGGTGGTGCCGCCGGCGGTGGGTTCGGTGAACGC
>JBILLY010000115.1:0-9651 GCA_044375835.1 Opitutaceae bacterium | reverse complement strand
GTTCGCCCGCGCCTGACCTCCGTTCGCTCGTCCCGAGCGTTCCCGTTTCATGCCCCGTTCCTTCGGCTTCCTTCCCGCGCTCGCCTCCCTGCTCGCCGTCACGCTGGGCTCCGGCTGCGCCGAGAAAACCAAATCCTCCTCGGGTGGCGGCCGCCGCGGCCCCGGCGGTGTCCCGCCCGTCGTCGTCGGCAGCGCGGAGAGGAAAGTCGTCCCGCTCACCCTCGAGGCCGTCGGCAGCGTCGAGCCGATCATGGCCGCCTCGGTCCGCTCGCAGATCACCGGCACCGCGCTGAAGATCCACTTCCGCGAAGGCCAGGAGGTGCAGGCCGGCGACCTCCTTTTCGAACTCGATTCCCGTCCGTTCCGCCAGGCCGTCCAGACCGCCGAGGCCGAGGTGCAGCGCTACACCGCCCAGCTCGAAAACGCGCGCGCCCAGCTCGTCCGCTACCGCGCCCTCAGCACCGATTCCTTCGTCTCGCAGGAACAGCTCCAGAATAGCCAGGCCGCCGAGCGCACCCTCGCCGCGCAGCTCGCCGCCGCCGAGAGCTCCCTCGCCGGCGCCCGCCTCCAGGTCGACTACTGCACCGTCCGCGCCCCGCTCGCCGGCCGCACCGGCAGTCTCGGTGCGCGCCTCGGCGATCTCGTCCGCGCGGGCGACGCCACCACCGCCCTCGTCGTCATCAACCAGCTCGACCCCATCTACGTGGCCTTCGGCGTCCCGTCGCAGCACCTCGCCACCCTCGCCCGCTACCGCGCCGCCGGCCCCATCACCGTCACCGCCACGCCGCACGGCCACCCCGACAAGGCCGTCACCGGTGAACTCACGTTCATCGACAACGCCGTCGATCCCGCCACCGGCACGGTGAAACTCAAGGCCACCTTCCCCAACGCCGACCACCGCCTCTGGCCCGGCCAGTTCGCCAATCTCCGCGTCCACCTCGCCGCCCCCGAGGGCCTCGTCGTTCCCGTCGCCGCGCTGCAGAATACCCAGAAGGGCCCGCAGGTCTTCGTCGTCACCGCCGAGAAAAACGCCGAGCTCCGCCCCGTCGTCGTCGAGCGCACCCACGGCCTCGAAGCCGTCATCGCCAAGGGTCTCGCCGCCGGCGAATCCGTCATCGTCGACGGCCAGCTCCGCGTGCAGCCCGGCCGCCCCGTCGAGGTGAGACTCGCCGCCGCCGCCGCCGCGGCCGGCGCCACGCCCGAACGCAAGAAACGCAAAGCGGAGTGAACATCCCCGAGCTCTTCATCCGCCGGCCGGTGATGACCACGCTGGTCACCCTCGGCCTCAGCCTCTTCGGCGCGATGTCCTACCGCGCCCTGCCGGTCAACGACCTGCCCAACGTCGATTTCCCGACCATCTCCGTCACGGCCAATCTCCCCGGCGCCAGCCCCGAGACCATGGCCGCCACCGTCGCCACGCCGCTCGAACAGGAGTTCTCCAGCATCGCCGGCATCGACTCGATGACGTCGACCAGCTCCCAGGGCACCACGCAGATCACGCTCCAGTTCGACCTCGACCGCTCGATCGACGCCGCCGCCCAGGACGTCCAGGCCGCCATCTCCGCCATCCAGCGCCGCCTGCCGCAGGACATGCCGTCACCCCCGTCGCTGCGGAAATCCAATCCCGCCGACGAACCCGTCATCCAGCTGTCGCTCAACTCCGCCACGCTCCCGCTGTCCGAGGTCGACGAATACGCCCAGACGCTCCTCGCCCAGCGCATCTCCAGCATCAACGGCGTCGCCCAAGTCCAGGTCACCGGCTCCCAGAAATACGCCGTCCGCGTCCTCCTCGATCCCCGCGCCCTCGCCGCCCGCGGCATCGGCATCGACGAGGTCCGCGCCGCCCTCGCGTCCAGCAACGTCAATCTCCCCGCGGGCACCTTCGACGGCCGCTACAAGACCGTCACCCTCCAGGCCTCCGGCCAGCTGCGCAACGCCGAGGCCTTCCGCCGCGTCGTCGTCGCCTACCGCAACGGCGCCCCCGTCCGCCTCGCCGATCTCGGCGAGGTCATCGACAGCGTGCAGAGCGACAAATCCGCCGGCTGGTTCAACCACGACCGCGCCATCAACCTCCAGGTCCGCCGCCAACCCGGCACCAACGCCATCGAGGTCGTCGACGCCGTGAAGGCGCTCCTGCCCTCGTTCCGCGAGCAGCTGCCCGCCTCCGTGAATCTCGACATCGTCGTCGACCGCTCGCGCACCATCCGCGAGTCCGTCGCCGAGGTGAAGTTCACCCTCGGCCTCGCCGTCGTCCTCGTGGTGCTCGTGATCTTCCTCTTCCTGCGGACGCTCACCGCCACGATCATCCCGAGCATCGCCATGCCGATCGCGATCCTCGGCACGTTTATCGTCATGTATCTCGGCGGCCACAGCATCGACAACCTCTCGCTCCTCGCCCTCACGCTCTCGGTGGGCTTCGTCGTCGACGATGCGATCGTGATGCTCGAAAACATCATCCGCCACATCGAGCTCGGCAAACCCGTCCACCAGGCCGCCCTCGATGGCTCGCGCGAGATCGGGTTCACGATCATCTCGATGACGCTCTCGCTCGTCGCGGTGTTCATCCCCGTGTTCTTCATGGACGGCGTGCTCGGCCGGCTGCTCCACGAGTTCGCCGTCACCATCAGCGCCGCGATCCTCGTCTCCGGTTTCATCTCGCTCACGCTCACGCCGATGCTCTGCAGCCGGTTCCTCAAACCCGGCACCCACGCCGCGAAACCCGGCCGCTTCTTCGCGTTCACCGAGGGCATCTACGCCGGCTCGCTCCGCCTCTACGAAAACACCCTGCGCCTCGCCCTGCGTTTCCGCCTCACCGTCATGGTCGTCGCCGCGCTCATGGTCGTGCTCACCGGCTGGCTCATCGTCCGCATCCCGAAGGGCTTCATCCCGACCGACGACACCGGCGTGCTCAGCTGCACGATCGAGACCGCCCAGGACACGTCGTTCGAGGCGATGCGCGACTACGCCCGCGCCGCCGCCGGCGTCCTGTCCGCCAACCCCTACGTCGAGGTCTTCACCGTCTCCATCGGCCCCACCAGCACCGGCGGCGGTGGCGCCAACAACACCGGTCGCTTCAACATCCGCCTCGTCGACCGCGCCCAACGCCCGTCCGCCGAGCGCGTCGCCCAGATGCTCCGCGCCGAGTTCGCCAAGGTCCCCGGCATCCGCGCCTTCCCGCAGGTCCCGCCCGCGATCCGCATCGGCGGCCGCACATCCTCCTCCAACTACCAGTTCACCCTCTACGGCGCCGACCTCCAGGAGCTCTACCGCGTCGCCCCCGAGTTTCAGGAAAAAATGCGCAGCGTCCCCGGCATCGGCGAACTCTCCACCGATCTCCTGATCACGAGCCCGCAGCTCATGATCGACATCGATCGCGACCGCGCCGCCAGCCTCGGCCTCACCGTCCTCCAGATCGAGGACGCCCTCTACAGTGCCTTCGGTTCCCGCCAAGTCTCCACCATCTACACCTCGACCAACCAATATTTCGTCATCCTCAAACTCGCCGAGGAATTCCAGCAGGACCCCCGCGCCCTCTCGCTCCTCCACCTGCGCAACAACGCCGGCAAACTCGTCCCACTCGACGCCGTCACCACCGCGCGCACCTCCGTCGGCCCGCTCACCGTCAGCCACCTCGGCCAGCTCCCCGCCGTCACGCTCTCCTTCAGCCTCGAGCCCGGCGTCTCGCTCAGCACCGTGACCGACGGCATCACCGAGCTCGCCCGCACCACCCTGCCCGCCACCGTCAGCGCCTCCTTCCAGGGCACCGCCGCCGCGTTCACCAACTCCCTCAACGGTCTCGGCGCCCTCCTCGTCATCGCCGTCCTCGTGATCTACCTCGTGCTCGGCATCCTCTACGAGGATTTCATCCACCCGATCACGATCCTCTCCGGGCTCCCGTCCGCGAGCTTCGGCGCCCTGGTCACACTGCTGCTCTGCGGCGAGGAGCTGAACATCTACGGCTACGTCGGACTCATTCTGCTCATTGGCATCGTGAAGAAGAACGCGATCATGATGATCGACTTTGCCCTCGAGGCCAAACGCGTCCGCCACCAGTCCGCCGAGGTCGCGATCTACGAGGCCTGCGCCGCGCTCGCCGGCACCTTGCCCATCGCCCTTGGCATGGGCGGCGGCGCCGAAGCCCGCCGCTCGCTCGGCATCGCCGTCGTCGGGGGCCTGCTCGTCTCGCAGATCCTCACCCTCTACATCACGCCGGTCTTCTACCTCTACATGGAGCGCCTCACCGGCCGCCTCCGCCGCCGTTCGCCGGCCACCGCCGCCGCTCCGACCCATGTGCCCGCCACGGGCTGAACCCACATCCTCCGCCCGCCCGCACCGGCCGTAAACGGGGCGCCCGAGCGAGCCATGGGGCATTCGGGGTCGGACAAGGCCAATCGCCTGACTCCAGCTGCAATCATGAACCCACTCGGGCTTCGGCACCGTTGCCGGCACCCCGGGTGATTCAAGCGCATTCTCCCCCGGCCCAACTTCTGTCCTCGGTCGCGCACATCGGTCCGCCACCGACGATGAAAACATTTCAGCGATCACGCGCTCGACGGAAGTCGTGTCGAAATTACTTTCGGTGCTCCCCGACGGTCGATCCCCGCATACCCAGACCGCCGGACGCTTCCCAAAACTCGTCGACATGAAAACCCTGCTCCGCATCTCCCTGGCCGCGTTCGCGCTCGCCTCCTCCGCCGCTCTCCGGGCCGAAGTCTCGGCCCAAGCTTGGCTCGAATCCTACTACCTCAACCCGCAACCGGCGGAACTGCCGCGCGCGGTCGAACGCCTCAGCCGCGACGGCTACCTCGCCCGCGGCGAAAACGTCGCGGTCGCCATCGGCTTCCTCGGCGCCGTCTTCGCCCAGCACCCCGCCCGCGTCGACGGCTGGCTCCAGTCCCTCTCCCATCTGCCCGCCCGCGACCAGCGCCTCCTCGCCGCCGCCGTCTGGCAGTCCGGCCACCCGATCGGCAACACCATCCTCCGCACCCACGCCGCCAATTCCCCGGTGCGCGCCGAGGTCGAGCGCCTCGCCTCCCTTCCGCCGCAGGTCATCGCCGAGACGTCCGTGCAATCCCCGTCGTCGATGCGCCTCCGCTGGGGTGCGTTTCTCGCCACCGGTCACGAGCGCCACATCGTCGCCATCCTCGACGGTTTCGGCCTCGAAAACCCGCGCCTGCACTCCGCCGCGCGCATGGCCTTGGCCCAAAACGCCGCCACCCACCCGCGTGTGCTCGAGATCTGCCGCACCCAGATCGATCGCCAGCCCGAGGAAATCCGCGGCGAACTCCGCGCCGCCCTGAACGTCCCCGACCGCCCCGCGCCGCGTTCGTAACCACCGCCGGTCCCGGGGCGCCGCTCCCCGCACCGTTCGGCCCTCCCGCCAGGCCGGCTCCCGGAGCCGGCCTTTTTTTTGCCTTCCGCCCCGCGCACTATGCGCCGCGTTCACGCGTCACCTCGCTCGGCCCCTTTCTCTTCATAGCGGCCCCCGCGGTCGGCCGCCGGCATCGCGACTGCTTCCCGCGGAGTCATGCCGCGCGCCGTGCTCCTCGGTTTCCTCGTTCTGAGCCTCGCCGCGGTGTCGCTCGCCGCCGCGCCCGCGCCCATCCCCCGCGTGGCCGTCCTGCGCAGCGCCGCTTGGAGTCCCGGCGACACCGTCCGCGACGGCGCCGGCGAGTTCACGGTCTTCCTGGAGGCCGCCCGGCTCCAGCGGGCCCACCGCGCCGCCGGCCTAGTCGCCGTCTGCGACCGCCACGGTCTCCTCCGCTCCGGCGGTGAGCGCGCCCTGCGCCGCGTCGTGTTCAGCGGTCTCGCCGTGGTCAAACTCGCCCCGGCCGCCACCGCCGCCGTCGACCCGCACCCGGGGTTTCTTCACGGCGGCACGCTCGCCGAGGATCAGGCCGCGGCGATTCTCGTCCGCTGCCTCGACCGTCACGGCCCGCCGCCCTCGGCCGCCGACCCGGAGCAGCCGACCGCCGCCGAACTCTCCGCGCTCCGCGCCCATCTCGCGCCTTTCCAGGCCGCGCTCGACGCCGCCGTCGCCCCGCGCCTCGCCGTGCGCTGATCCCGCCGCCTCCGGCCGGACGCGATCAGATGATCGTCGTCGCCGGCCGTTCGATCCGCGCGATCTCCGCCATGATCCGGTCGCTCGCCACCTGCGCCCGGTCTTTCCCGGCCTTGGGGTCGTCGTAGAACGACGGCGCCAGCGGCGCACCGAACACCACCGTCACCGGCGTGCCCAGCCGCAGCGGCCGGCCTTTGCCGAACGCCTCGAACGATCCGAAAATCCGCACCGGCACCACCGGCACCTGGGTCTTGATCGCGATGAAGCCCACGCCCGGCTTCGCCGGCTGCAATTTGCCGTCCGCCGTGCGCGTCCCCTCGGGAAAGAGAATCAAACCGCGCTCGTCCTTGATGGCGCGCAGCACGCGCTTGATCGCGCTCACGTCCTGCCCGCCGTCGCGGTCCACCGGGATCGTGCCCACCGAGTCGAGCCACCACGACGACAGCCCGCCTTTCCACAGCGTCTTGCGCGCGAAGTAGGCGATCTGCCGCGAAATCTGGCAGCCGATCATCGGCGGATCGATGAAGCTCGCGTGGTTCGCCGCCAGCAGAAACCCGCCCGCCTTCGGCAAGTTCTCCAACCCCGCGACCTCGCCGCGGAAGAACATGTCGAACATCACCCGCAGCGTGTAGTGGCACACGCCATACACCGGCTGCATCTCGACCTGCGGAAACGCCGCGCTCACGCCGCCTCCAGTCTCGCCGCGATCGGCCGCGCCATCGTCTCGACCACCTCGGCCAGCGTCTGGTGCGTCGAATCGATCGACACCGCGCCCGCCGGGCACGCCAGCGGCGAGGTCTTGCGCGACGAGTCGATCCGGTCGCGCTCCGCGATCTGGTCCTGCCCGCCCTCGCCCGCCCGCCGCCGCGCGCGCTCCGCCGGATCGGCGTGCAGGAAAAACCGGAAATCGGCCTGCGGAAAAATCACCGAGCCGATGTCGCGCCCTTCCATCACCAGGCCGCGGAAGCCCCGCGTCCGCGCCACCTCCGCCTGCCCGCGCTGGTAGTCCAGCAGCGCCGTCCGCACCTCCGGGATCGCCGCGTAGTGCGAGACGTTTTGATTCACCGCCAGGCTGCGGATTTCCCCTTCCGGCACCACGCGCCCGCCGATCTCCATCTGCGCGCTGCGGCCGTTGAGCCGCGTGCCGAAGCGCAGTTGCGCCGCCGCCGCCTGCACCGCCGCGAGGTCCGTCGGCGCTACCCCGAGCCGCAGGAACTCCGCCGTGATCGCCCGGTAGAACGATCCCGTGTCCACGTGCAGCAGGTTGAACCGCTCGCTGAGCGTGCGCGCCGTGGACGACTTGCCCGACGCCGCGCCGCCGTCGATGGCCACGATGATGAAGCTGGAGGAGGAAGCCATCGGTCGGGTCACGATTTTGCGCGCAGCGACTCCAGCAACTCAAAAAAGTGCGGGAACGTCTTCGCGCAGCAGGCCGGATTGCGGATCGCGAGCCACGGCCGCCCGTCCCCCCGCAAATCATGCGACCCCAGCACACCGAAACTCATCGCGAACCGGTGGTCGCCGTAGGTCTCGATCTCGACGTCCGTCCGCAGCGGCCGCGGCGTGATCGTCAGCGCGTCATCCATCTCGACCACGTCCTGCCCGAGCTTGATCAGCTCGCGCGCCATCCCGGCCACGCGGTCGGTTTCCTGCTTCCGCGTGTGCGCGATGCCCGTGATCGTGGTCGGCCCCGCCAGCAGCGGCGCGATCGCCGCCAGCGTCAAAAACGTGTCCGAAAATTCGCTGAAATCCCGCGTCACCCCGCGCCGCGCCCCGCCCACGCCATAGCTCGCTTCCAGTCCGCCCGCGCGTTGCGTTACGGCCAGACCGACCTCGGCCAGCACCGCCGCGAATTGCGTGTCGCCCTGCAAGCCCGCGCCGGGGCCGTTGAGGTCGCGCAGCCCGAGCGCCCCGCCCGTCACCAGCGGCAACGCCAGGTAGTAGCTCGCCGCCGTCGCGTCCGGCTCGATCGCGTAGCGCCCGCCCGGCGCGCGGTAGGGCCGCCCCGCCGTCGCCACCAACGTCTGCGCGTCGCGCCACGCCACCGCCGGCTGGCCGAACTGCGCCATCAGGTTCGCCGTCATGTCGACGAACGGCCGCCGCACGTGCCCGGTGAGCGCGATCTCCACGTCGCCCCGGCACAGCGGCGCCACCATCAGCAGCGCCGACAACAGCTGGCTGCTCTCGCTCGCATCGAGCGCCACCCGTCCCCCGCGCAATCCGCCCGCCCGGATCTCGAACGGAAAAAAACCCTCCGTGCCCGTGCACCGGATGTCCGCGCCCAACTGCCGCAACGCCTCGAGCAACGGCTTCATCGGCCGCTTCCGCATCTGCGGCACGCCGTCGAGTCGGAACACCCCGCCAGGCGCCGCCGCGCACAGCGCCGTGAGAAACCGCGCCGCCGTGCCCGCGAGTCCGACGAACAAGTCCGCCTCGCCGCGCCCGAATTCCCCCGGCCGCGCGCTCACCCGCACCGTCTGCGCATCCGCGTCCGCCTCGACCGCAAAGCCGATCCGCCGCAGCGCCTCCGCCATCAGGTGCGTGTCCTCGCTGAACAACGCCCCGGTCAGCGTCACCGGCCCGTCGCACAGCGCCGCCAACAACAGCGCGCGGTTCGTCAGGCTCTTGGAACCGGGCAGCGTCACCTCGCCCCGGACGGGACGCGTGAACGGCTGGATCGGCAGCAGATCGGGAAGCGACGGCATGGAATCGGCCAGCGTCACGGATCGCCCCGCGACCGCCAAGGAGTTTTTCGCCGCGCTCCCCGGCCGTGCGATCCACCCGGGGCGCAGCCATCTTCCCCAATCTCCCGGCGCGCCGCGCTCACCCGACCAACCGTCCACCAGCCCCCCCCCTCGGCTGCGGCTCTTGGCTCTCAGCTCTAGCAGGGTGTTGAAAAAAGCGGAGTGAACGCGCAACGCGAAGCACGCCGGATCGTCGGTCGTGCATGCGCGGCGAGAAACAATCCCAAGTGAATGTGACGTGTCTGATCAACGTGGAGACGATGATCCCCGGCGATCATCCGATCCGGACGATTAAGCGCCTGTTGAACGAGGTGCTGGCGAGGATGGATGCGCACTTCGACGAGATCTATGCAGCGAAGGGCCGGCCCTCGATTCCGCCAGAGCGGTTGCTGATGGCGAAGGTGCTGATGGCGCTCTACTCGATTCGCTCGGAACGGCAGTTCTGCGAACGGCTGCAATACGACCTGCTTTTCCGCTGGTTCCTGGATCTGAATCCGGACGAGAGCACGTTCGACCACTCCACCTTTTCGCAGAACCAGGCTCGGCTGCTGCAGCACAAGGTGGCAGACCTGTTCTTCGCCGAGGTGGTGTGGCTGGCGAGGAATCGCGGTTGGCTGTCCGACCAGCATTTTTCGGTGGATGCGACGCTGATCGAATCGTGGGCGTCGCTGAAGAGTTTCAAGCCGAAGCAGGACGAGCGCGATGGTGGGCCTGGCGAGGGCAACGGCTGGGCCGACTTCAAGGGCGAGAAGCGCCGCAACGATACGCACGCGTCCACCACCGATCCCGCAGCGAAGCTCGTGCGCAAGGGCGACGGTCGCGAGGCGAAGCTCGCGTTCGCCGGTC
>JBILLY010000114.1:0-9684 GCA_044375835.1 Opitutaceae bacterium | reverse complement strand
CGTATCGCCAACTACGAGCTGGCCTTCGCCCTCCAGACCAGCGTGCCCGAGGTCACCGACCTCAAGGACGAGCCCGACCACGTGGTCGCCGACTACGGCCCCGACGCCCGCACGCCCGGCACCTTCGCCGCCAACTGCCTGCTCGCCCGCCGCCTCGCCGAGCGCGGCGTGAAGTTCATCCAACTGTATCACCAGGATTGGGACCACCATGGCGGCCTGCCCGGCGGCATCCGCCGCGAAACCCAGCAGACTGACCAACCCGCCGCCGCCCTCGTCTCCGACCTCAAACGCCGCGGCATGCTCGACGACACCCTCGTCGTCTGGGGCGGCGAATTCGGCCGCACCAACTACTGCCAGGGCCTCATGACCGCGACCAACTTCGGCCGCGACCACCACCCGCGCTGCTTCTCCATCTGGATGGCCGGTGGCGGCGTGAAGCCCGGCGTCACCTACGGCGAGACCGACGACTACGGCTACAACATCACCAAGGATCCCGTGCACATCCACGACCTGCACGCCACGCTGATGCACCTCTTCGGCATCGATCACGAGCGGCTCACCTACAAGCACCAGGGCCGCTACTACCGCCTGACCGACGTCCACGGCCACGTCGTGAAACCGATTCTCGCGTAACGCCCCCCAGCCGCGCGGGCAAACCGGACCGCCGGCGCCGCGCAACCGCCCGCGTGAACACGCCTCTCCCGCTTCCGCTCACGCAATCCTCCCGCCAGTAGGGCCGGACCTTGGTCCGTGCCACCGCGCGAAGTCCTCCCGCTCCGAACTCCGCCGAGCACCTCCCGCCGCGACCGTCTGCGCGCCGCTCCTTTCGCCGCTCCCGTCTCCGTTCCCGCTGTCACCGCATCCAGCCTCGCCAGCCGTCTCCCCTTTACGCTCACTCGCCGACTCAAAAACGACCGCCCGGAAACTCTCCCCGTCCCATGCTCCTCCGCCGCCTGTTTCTTCTTTCTTCTTTCCTCCTTCTCCTTTGCCCGCCGCTCGTCCGCGCCGCCGCCCCCGCGCCCTCCGCCGCGCGCATTCTCGAGCGCACCAAGGTCCTCTCCTCGGATGAATTCGAGGGCCGCGCCCCCGCCACACCCGGCGAAGACAAAACCGTCGCCTACCTCGAGCGCGAATTCCGGGCCCTCGGCCTCGCCCCCGGCAACCCCGACGGCACCTACATCCAGAACGTCCCGATGATCGGCATCACGTCGAAGGCCGAGGCCACCTTCACCGTCGCCGGCCGGACCGTCACCTTCGCGCCCATCACCGAATACATCGCCACCTCCCCGCACCTCAAACCGCTCGTCTCCGTCGCCGCCAACGACCTCGTCTTCGTCGGCTACGGCATCGTCGCCCCGGAGTTCCAATGGGACGACTACAAGGGCGTCGACGTCCGCGGCAAAACCCTCGTCATGCTCGTCAACGACCCGCCCGTCGTCGACCCCGCCACCGGCCAGCTCGACGACAAGGTCTTCCGCGGCCGCGCCATGACCTACTACGGCCGCTGGACCTACAAATACGAGATCGCCGCCCAGAAGGGCGCCGCCGCCTGCCTCATCATCCACGAAACCGGTCCCGCCGGCTATCCCTTCGCCGTCCTCGGCAACGGCTGGGGCCGCGAGGGCTTCGAACTCGTCACGCCCGACCGCAACGCCGGCCGCGCCGCCGTCGAGGGCTGGGTCACTCACACCGCCGTCGAGCGCCTGCTCGCCCCCGCCGGCCACAGCTACGCCGCGCTCAAGGCCGCCGCCCTTCGCCGCGACTTCAAGCCGATCCCGCTCGGCGCCCAGGCTACCTTCAAGATCGACAACACCACCCGCGAGGTCGCCTCCCGCAACGTCGTCGCCAAGCTCCCCGGCTCCGACCCCAAGCTACGCGACGAATATCTCATCTACACCGCGCACTGGGACCACCTCGGCCGCGACCCCGCGCTCAAGGGCGACCAGATCTTCAACGGCGCCGCCGACAACGCCGCCGGCACCGCCGTCCTCCTCGAGGTCGCGCAGGCCATGCAGGCCCTCCCGCCCGCCGCCAAGCCGAAGCGCAGCGTCCTCTTCCTCGCCGTCACCGCCGAGGAAAAGGGCCTCCTCGGATCCCGCTACTACGCGCAGAGCCCGCTCTACCCGCTCACCCGCACGCTCGCGAACATCAACATGGACGGCGCCAACCAATTCGGCCGCACCTCCGACATGGAGGTCATCGGCTTCGGCGCCTCGACCCTCGACGACATCGGCATGGCCGTCGCGCAGAGCCAGGGCCGCGTCATGCGCCCCGAGAGCCACCCGGAGCGCGGCTCCTACTACCGCAGCGACCACTTCGAATTCGCGAAGGTCGGCGTGCCGGCCTACTACGCGAAAGCCGGCAAGAAATTCATCGGCCAGCCCGACGACTTCGCCGAGAAGACCGTCAACGAGTATCTGGCGAAGCACTACCACCAGGTCTCCGACGACGTGAAACCCGACTGGACCTTCGAGGGCGCCGCGCAGGACACCGAGTTCCTCCTCCAGGTCGGCCTCCGCATCGCCAACGGCACCGAGTGGCCGGCGTGGAAACCCGGCAACGAGTTCAAAGCCCGCCGCGACGCCGCCCTCAAAGCCGCCGGCCGCTGAGCCGCCCGCGACGCCGGGGAGCACGACGGTTCGACGCAGAATCCCGGCGTAGCGGCGGGGGTTCCTGCCGGCGGGGACTGGGCGCCGCTCTGGTTCGACGGGCCGTGCCTCCGCTGGTCCCCGGGACCACCGGCCGCGGACGGCGCGTCGGGCTCGCCGCGCCCCGCGCCCCCCTGTCGTCCGCCTACGGCGCGCCCTTGCGCGCCGCCTCGCCGGCATCGCCGCCGGTCTTCTCGGCCGCCGGCTTCGCCTCCGCCGTCGCCTTCGCCGGCGCGTTGAATTTCACCTTCTCCTCGTCGCGCTCGAGATACGGCACGCCTTTCTCCAGCCACTCCGGCGCCGGCGCCCCCCTCAGGTAGTGGTCGAAGAAACCGCTCATCCGCTTCGCCCAGTCCTTCTGGTTCACCCGCCGCCGCAGCCCGTGGAACTCGCCGTTGTAGTTGAAGAGCCACGCCGCTTTCCCGTGCCGCCGCAGCGCAAGGAACAGCTCGATGCCCTGATACCACGGCACCGCATCGTCGTTGTCGTTGGCCATGATCAGCAGCGGCGTCGTCACGCGCTCGATGTGGAAGATCGGCGAGTTCGCCAAATACTTCTTCGTCTCCGCCTGCAGCGAGCCGCCGATCCGGCTCTGGCCCGTCTCGTATTGGAACTGCCGCGGCATGCCGCTGCCCCACCGGATGCCCGAATACGCGCTCGTCATGTTGCCGACCGGCGCGCCCGCCTCCGCCGCACGAAACCGGTCCGTCCGCGTCAGCATGTAGGCGATCTGGTAGCCGCCCCACGAATGCCCCTGGATGCCGATCGCCTTTTCGTCGACGAAGCCCCGCGCCACCGCCGCATCCACCGCCGGCAGCACGCAGCGCATCGCGCTCTCCCCCGGCTCGCCCTTTTTGTAGACGATGTCCGGCATCAGCACGATGTAGCCGTTGCTGGTGTAGAACGACGCGTTGATGCTGGTCCCGGGCGACGGATTCACGAAGCCGTGCACGGTCTGCGCCAGCCGCTCGTAGATGTAGACCATCAGCGGATACTTCTTCTTCGGGTCGAAATTCGCCGGCAGATACAGCGCCGCCTTCAGCGGCGTCCCGTCCGTGCTGCGAAACGCCATCAGCTCCGACCGTCCCCAGGCAAAGGCCGCCCGTTGCGCATCGCCGTCCGTGAGCTTCTTCAACGTCGCCATCGACGAGTCCGTGACGTGCACATCCGGGTAGCGGTCGAAACGCGCTGCCGTCAGCAGCAACGCGTCCGCCTCCTGCGCCCGGCCGACATACGTGTAGCGCTCGTCGCCCCAGAGCAGCCGCACCGGCGCCGCCGGCTTTTCCGCGCCGAAGGCCGTGCGGAAAAATCCCGTCGCCCGCGTCTCCTCGCTCTCGCCGCGCAGCACGAGCGGCTTCGCCGGATCGATGCCGCGCTCGTCGTCCTCCTCGTCCACCGGCTCGATGCGCTGCACCCGCAGCTGCACCTTGGTCGCGCGGCCGTGGCCGGCCGTCAGGTTCCGCGACGCCCGTCCGTCGACAAACACCTGCCACACGTCGAAACGGTCGTAGACCAGAAACGACGCGCTGTCCTTCGTCCAACCCGCCGCACCGTAGGGCGACGGCGGCGCCGGCCGGTCGTCGTCCTCATTGTGCAGCGCCACGCGCATCCCGGCCGTCAGCGAACGCGTCGCGCCCGTCGCCGTGTCGAGCAGGTGCCACTGTTTGCCCTGATAGTAAGCCGCGTGTTTCCCGTCCGGCGACCAGAGCGTCACGCTGCCGCCTTCGCTGCGCAGCTTGGTCAACGCCACCTTCCGCGCGCCGGTCGTCGCGTCGACGACATGGACGTCGGCAAACCGCCCGTCGAAATCCCCCAGATGCCGGTAAGCCCGGTCGTCGGTCCCGATCGCGCGCGTGCCGTCGTCGCTGAGCGAGATCGTCGCCAGTTCCTCGTCGCCCAGCTGCACATAAGTGCGCGCCGCGAAGTCGAACACCCCGCGGTAGGTGCGGCTGCGGTCCTGGTTCACCCGCACCTTCTGCATCGGTTGCACATGGCCGTCGCGCCAGTGCCAGAGGTCCGCCGTCACTTTGTCCTCGTCCGCCGCCGCGGCACCTCCGGCAGCCGCCGCCGCGCCGGATCCGCCCGCGGGCGCGCCGCCCGCTCCGCCGCCGCCGCGTCCGCCGCGCGCCGCGAGCCCCGCCCCCACGTAGAGTTTCTTGCCGTCGCGCGAAAACGCCGGCGACGCCGTGCTGCTGACCGCAAATTTCGCCGGCCAACCCTTCGTCGCCGCCGACACCACCGGCTCCGCCGCCGCCGCCCCGCGCGGCCAATGGTAAAGCTTGTGACGCAGCGCACCCCGCGACGCCCCGCCGCCCGCCGCCGCGCTGCCGGTCGCCGCGCCTGCCGCCCCTGCTCCGCCGGTCGCCACCGCGTCGTGGTCGCTGACAAACACCACCTGCGCCTGCTCCCGGTCCCACGTCAGCCGGCTGTAGCGGCCCTTGCCCGTCAGCAGACCCCGCGGCGCCGCCGCGTCGCCCGGCGTCGCCACGTAGACGCCGTTCTCCGTCTCGGTCTTGGCCGACACCGTGTAGAGCAACGCCTTGCCGTCGCGCGCCAGCGAATAGTCCGAGACCGACGCAAACGTCCGCTCCGCGCCCGCCGCCAGATCCCGCAGCACCAACTCCGTGCCGAAAGTCCGCTCGCCCGGCGCACCCGCGGCCGCGCCGCCTCCCGCGCCCGCGCCCGCCGCGCCGCCGCGTCGCGCCTGATCGCCCGCCTCGTCCCCGCCGTCCTCCTGTGCCGACCGCCCCGCCGAGCCAGTCGCGGCCTCCGCGTCCTCCTCCGGCGTCGCCGCCTTGGTTTCCGCCTTCGCTTCCTCGCCCGCCTTGGCTTCGGGTTTCTTCTCCTCCGGCTTCGCTTCCTTCAGGTAGGCGAGCCACGCGCCGCCTTTGCCCGGCACCTGGAAACTCTTCACGTCCGCCACGCGCGTCACTTCGCCGTCGGCCAGCCGCACGACCACGAGGCCCCCTTTCGGCATCTCCTCCGGCTTCTTCTTCGCCCGCCGCGCGGCCGTCGCGTCCGCCTTCGTCGGATACGTCGACGCCACCGCGAACGCCCCGTCGCTCGTGAACGCGATCCGGATGTTGCGCACGGGCGGCGGCGCCTCGGGGTTCGGGTTCTCGTCCGGCGAGGGCAAGGCCGGCGGCGGCAGTGCGCCCACGGGCACGCGGTGCTCGCGGCTCGTCGCCACCTCGCGCACCACCAGCTCGCCGTCCGCTTCCTGCGGCATCCACGCATAGGCCAGCCAGCGCCCGTCGCGCGACAGCTGGGGCGTCGCGATGTTGCGCCACGTGTCGTAGTCGTCGTGCGTCAGCGGCCGCGGCGCCGTCTGGGCCAGGAGCAAGGTGGCGGTCGCGATCAGCCCGGCGAGCAGCCGGCGGGGAAAAAGGATGCGCATGGGACCCGACAGCTAGCCCCGCGCCACCCGGCCGGGCAACGCGCGATTCGCCCCTTCGTGTGAGCCCCCTACCGGTCGGACCGCCCGCCGGGGCGCGTCACTGCGTGCGGATCCGCACCGAGCGCCCGTGCGCGTCGAGTTTCTCCATCGCCGCAAACGCCGCCACCACCGGTTCGCCCTTCTTCACGCTGGCCTTGTCGTAGCGGATGATGCTCGTCCGCCGGATGAAGTCCGCCACCCGCAGGCCGCTGAAAAAGCGTCCCGCCCGGCCCGTCGGCAACACGTGGCTCGGTCCGGCCGTGAAATCGCCCAGCGCCGTCGGCGAGTGGTTGCCGATCATGATCGCGCCCGCCGTGGTGATCGCCTCGGTCATCTTCTTCACCGCCGACTCCGCCACCAGCAGTTCGAGATGCTCCGGCGCCACGAAATTCGCCACCTGCGCCGCGTGCGCGAGCGACGGCACCGCCACCGCCACGAAGCCGTGCTCCAGCACGCGCTGCGTCTTCTCCGCCCGCGTGATCAGTTGCAGCTGCGTGCGCAGCTCCACCGTCACCGCCGTGATGATCTCCGGCGAGGTCGCGACGAGGTAGATCTTCTCCCGCCCCGACCCATGCTCGGCCTGCGCCAGCAGATCGGCCGCGACGAACGACACCTTGGCCGTGTCGTCCGCGATCACCATCACCTCGCTCGGCCCCGGCAGCGAATCGATGCCCACCGTGCCGAACACCTGGCGTTTCGCCTCGCAGACGTAGGCGTTGCCCGGGCCGAAAATCTTTTCCACCGGCGGGATGGTGGTCGTCCCGTAAGCCATCGCGCCGATCGCCTGCACGCCGCCCACCCGGTAGACTTCCGTGATCCCGAGCAGGTGCAGCGCCGCGAGCACGCCGTCCGCCACCTTGCCGTCCGTGTTCGACGGCGTGAAGACCGCGATCTCCGGGCATTTGGCGATCTTGGCCAGCGTGACGGTCATCAGGACCGTCGACACCAGCGGCACCTCGCCGCCCGGCACGTAGAGGCCCACGCGCCGGATCGGGTCGAACTTCTCGCCCACCGTCGCGCCGTGCTTGTTCTTCGCCGTCCACGCCTCCGGCAATCCGCGGGAATTGTAGGCGACGATGTTCTCGTGCGCGGCCTTGAGTGCGCGCATCTCCGCGGCCGGCAGCCGCTTCGTCGCCGTCAGGAAGTCGTTGGCCGGCACCCGGAAATCCCGCGCCCGCAGCTTCGCGCCGTCGAACTTCGCCGCGTAATACGACACCGCCTCGTCACCGCGCACCCGCACATCGGCCAAAATCGCCGCCACCGAATCCCCGATCTCCTTGGGCACCACCGCACCTTGGCAAAAAGCCGCCAACTCTTCGGCAAACGTCTTCGACCCGTGATTGAGGATACGCATGGGAATAGCCCGCAGGGGTCTACCCAAAACGCCGCCCATCGCGAGAATTTTCGCGGCGGGCACCGGCCGCCCGACCGCTTTGACACTTCTCGTAAAACTGCGGGCGTCACCCGCTTGGCCAAGCGCCTGCGCCTGGTTTCTCCCGTCTCCGCCCGCCGAATCCGCTCCGCCGCGGCCTCAGCGGTTCGACATCCCTGGGACCGCAAAGAGCTTGGCCGGAAAGACTTCGTTCACGGTGATTTTCTCGAATTCGATCGTCACCGTCACCATCTGGCCCTTCGCGTTTTTCGAGGTCGTGATGATGCTCTTCGGGAAGCGCACGCCCTCGACCGTCATCTCGCCTTTCTCCCGGATCGTCCCGCCGCCTTCCGTCTCGGTCATCACCAGCCGACCCGTCGCCGGATCGAAGTAACGGTAAAACGCGATCTTCGGCCCGTGGATGAACGCGAGCTTCTGGCACGTCACGCCGTCGATCGACTGGGTGCCGTGCTCCTCCACGCGCCCGCCGATCCGCTCGATGCCGCGGAAGAAGCCCAGGTTTTCCCAGGTGTTGGCCCGCAGGCGCTTGATCTGCTCCGAGCCCAGCAGCGTCTGGCGCCACTTGCCCGCGTCGCCGATCGCCTGCACCCGCGTCCAGCCTTCGTAGCCGTCGAGCGCCGTGGTCTCCACCGTCGTCTCCGACGTCGCCACGATCCGCTGCTGCTCGGGCTTCTGGAAAATGATCTCCATCTTCGCCCGCGTCTCCTTCCCCGGGTTCGCCGGGTCGTTCGTCACCAGCGTGCCGATGTAGTGCACCGACTTCACGCCGTTCAACGCCGCCTCGCTGCCCAGATACGACCGCGCCTTCGCGATCACGGCCGGCTCCGCCGCGGGCAACGCCGCGGCGATGCACACGACACTGGCAGCCAAAGACGCACGTCGGACAAGAGAAGCGAGGGCGGTCATACGCGGGAAAAAACGGTGGTGGACTCGGGGGACTGAGAGAGTTGCGGGCAAGTTTCGTTCCCCGCAACGCCGGCGTGCGCGGGTATTACTCCCACTCGATCGTCGCCGGCGGCTTGGAACTGATGTCGTAGACCACGCGGCCCACCCCGCGCACTTCGTTGGTGATGCGGCTCGACGCCTTCTGCAGCACCTCGTGCGGCAGCTTGGCCCAGTCCGCCGTCATCGCGTCCGTCGATTCCACCACCCGGATCGCGATCACGTAGTCGTAGGTGCGCTCGTCGCCGAACACCCCGACGGTCTTCACCGGCAGGAACACGCAGAACGACTGCCACACTTTCCAGTAGTAGCCGCTCGCCATCATCTCCTCCTGCAACACCGCGTCGGCGTTGCGCAGGATCTCGAGCTTGTCGGCCGTGATGTCGCCCATCACCCGCACGCCGAGGCCCGGCCCCGGGAACGGCTGGCGCCAAACCACCTCGCGCGGCAGGCCGAGCGCCTCGCCCACGCGGCGCACCTCGTCCTTGAACAGCTCCCGCAGCGGCTCGATCAGCTTCAGCTTCATCCGCTCCGGCAGGCCGCCCACGTTGTGGTGCGTCTTGATCAGCGACGCCGGGTTGCCCTGGATCGACACGCTCTCGATCACGTCGGGATACAGCGTGCCCTGCCCGAGAAATTCCGCCCGGCCCTTGATCGACTTCAGCGATTTTTCGAAGACCTCCACGAAGGTCCGGCCGATGATCTTCCGCTTCTGCTCCGGCTCGCTCACGCCCTTCAGGCGCTTGAGAAACAGCTTCGACGCGTCGACCACGCGCAGGTCGATCGCGAAGTGGTCGCCGTAAAGTTTCTCCACCGCCGCCCGCTCGCCCTTGCGCAACAGGCCGTTGTCCACGAAGACGCAGGTCAGCTGCTTGCCGATCGCCTTGTGCAGCAACGCCGCCGCCACCGACGAATCGACGCCGCCCGAGAGACCGAGCAGCACGCGGCCCTTGCCCACCTGCGCGCGGATTTTCTCCACCGCCTGCGAGATGAAATCCTTCGTCGTCCAGTCCTGCTTCGCGCCGCACACGCCGACGAGGAAGTTGCGGATCATCTCCGCGCCGCGCTCGGTGTGGAAAACCTCCGGGTGAAACTGGATGCCGTAGAACCCGCGCTTCGCGTCCTCGATCGCTGCGTAGGGCGAATTCTCCGTCGTGCCGATCGCCCGGAAACCCGGGGGCAGCTTCGTCAGCTTGTCGCCGTGGGAATTCCACACGCGCACCGTCTTCGGCAGCCCCGCGAACAGCCGCCCGGGTTTCTGCACC
>JBILLY010000202.1:0-7515 GCA_044375835.1 Opitutaceae bacterium | reverse complement strand
GAGCCAGTCGGTGCGGGACGCCTGGGGCGGGAAGCGCGGGTTGTGGCACTGGATGCTGGCCCAGCAGGGCTACAGGGTGGTCAGCGTGGACAATCGCGGGACGGCGGCGCCGCGCGGGCGCGAGTGGCGCAAGGTGATTTACCGGCAGATCGGTATTCTCGCGGCGCAGGAACAGGCCGCGGCAGCCAAGGTCCTGCTCGCCCGCTGGCCGTCGGTCGATCCTGCGCGGGTGGGAATCTGGGGCTGGAGTGGCGGCGGCAGCATGAGCCTGAACGCGATTTTCCGGTATCCCGAGCTGTATCGCACCGCGATGGCCGTGGCGCCGAATGCCAGCCAGCTCCTCTACGACACGATTTACCAGGAGCGTTACATGGGCCTGCCGGCGGACAACGCTGACGGCTATCGCGAAGGCTCACCTCTCACCCACGCCGCGCGCCTGCAAGGCAACCTCCTTCTTGTTCACGGCACCGGCGACGACAACGGTCACTATCAAGGCACCGAGCGGCTCATGAACGCACTCATCGCGCACAACAAGCGCTTCACGGTCCTGCCTTATCCGGGGCGTTCTCACGCAATCAACGAAGGCAAGAACACCGAGCGGCATTTCTACTCGGTGCTGACCGACTACCTGCACCGGAATCTCCCGGTGTCACATTGATGAACATCGTGAAAAAATCAGCCGTGGGGGCGTGCCTCGCCGTGGTCACAACGCTCTTCGCGCAGGCGCAGCCCGTCCTGCCGCCCGGTGAACCATTGCTCCCGGAATCGGCGTTGCCGGCCTACGAAAAGGACATCGATCACGCGGGCTTGATTCGCGGCTGGAACAGGGCGGCGCTGGCCCGCGGCCGGGAGACCTACCAGCAAATCTGCCAAAATTGCCACGGGGATCTCCACCTGCCGGGGTCGATGCCGACCTCCCTGCGTTTCGGCCAGGGAGTCTTCCAACACGGCAAGGATCCGTATGCGATGTATCAAACGCTGACGCGCGGCTGGCGGATGATGGCGCCGCAGGTGCAGTTGGTCCCGCGCGAAAAATACGACGTCATCCACTATATCCGGGAAACGTTTCTGCGGGAGCACAACCGCGCGCAGTGGACCGAGATCGACAACGCCTATTTGGACGGCCTGCCCAAAGGATCGAGCCACGGACCGGCGCCGGTGAAACGCGAGCCGTGGAAGGAAATGAATTACGGCGATCTCCTGATCGGCACGTTCGAAATCGTGTCACCCGAGCGCCGGCAGGTGAGGGCGCCGGCGGGCAGCCCGCCGGACTATATCGCCCCCGGCGCCAACCTCGCTTACAAGGCGATCGCATTGCGGCTCGACCGCGGCGAGGGCGGCGTAGCCGGCGGGCATGCATGGGCCGCCTTCGAGCACGACACGCTGCGCCTGGCCGGCGCTTGGACCGGCGAGGGATTTATTGACTGGCGCGGGATCAACTTCGATGGCCTGCACGCTGTGCGGCCGCGGACGATCGGCGACCTAACCGCGGAGACCGCGGACGTGCCGGGCTGGGCTAATCCGCAGACGGGCGACTTTGTCGACCGCCGGATTCGCGGGCTCGACGGACGGCCCTACGGACCGTTGCCGCGTTCCTGGGGCCAATATCGCGGGCTCTATCGGCACGGCGCCCGCACCGTGATTTCGTATCGCGTAGGGGATGCCGTGGTCTTGGAGAGCTACGATCCCGCGCCGCAGAAACCGGCGGCGTTTGTGCGCACGTTGAACATCGGGAAGTCGACCCGCGACCTGGCCATGCGGGTCGCGAACGCGGGTGCGGTGTTCGCCCTCGTCGGGGCCGAGGGCGTGAAACATTCGACGGAAGCAGGATTCGAAGTGGTGCGGATTCCGGCGACGGCGACACCGCTGAATGTGGCGGTCGTCTATGGCGTGGCCGCTGCGGCCGGAAATACCACCGTGGATAAACCCCTCGATCTCCGGGCGTTCACTCGCGGCGGGCCGGCACAATGGCCCGCGGTGCTCGAGACGCCCGTGATTCGCGGCACGCAGGACGGCGCGTTTGCGGTCGACAGCTTTGCATTGCCGCAGCGCGCCGTGAATCCGTGGAAAAGCTGGATGCGCACGAGCGGACTCGACTTTGTGCCCGGCGCCGATGCGGCGGTGGTTTGCACCTGGGACGGCGAGGTGTGGCGCGTCGACGGAATTCGCGGCGACGCGACCGCGGTCAAATGGACGCGGATCGCGTCGGGGCTCTTTCAGCCCGCGGGCGTCAAGATCGTCAACGGCGCCGTCTTGGTGTGCTGTCGTGATCAGATCGTGCGATTGCAGGACCTGAACGGCGACGGCGAGGCGGATTTCTACGAGAGCTTCAACAGCGACCATCAGGTGACCGATCACTTCCACGAATTTGCGATGGGGCTGCAGGCGGATGCGGCCGGGAATCTTTATTACGCCAAGAGCGCGCGTCATGCCCGCACCGCCCTCGTGCCCCAGCACGGCACGTTGCTCAAGGTGAGCGCCGACGGCGCGACGACGGAGATTCTCGCCAACGGCTTCCGGGCGGCCAACGGGGTCTGTCTCAATTCCGACGGGAGCATCATCGTGACCGACCAGGAGGGATTTTGGACGCCCATGAACCGGATCAATTGGGTGAAGCCCGGGCGGGTTCGCTTCTACGGCAACATGTGGAGCCATGGTGCTCCCCTCGATCGCTCCGATGCCGCGATGGAACAACCCCTCGCGTGGGTCGACAAACAATTCGATCGATCGCCGGCAGAGCTCCTTTGGGTCAATAGCGCGGGGTGGGGCGCCCTGAACGGTAAACTGCTCAACCTGTCTTATGGCACCGGACGCATCGAAATCGTGCCGCACGAATCGGTCGGCGGGACGATCCAAGGTGGGATGGTCGCGTTGCCCATCCCGGATTTTCCGACGGGCGTGATGCGCGGCCGTTTTCATCCGGGGAACGGTCATCTCTATCTAGCGGGAATGTCGGCCTGGGCCACGAACCAGATGGATCAGCCCGGCGGATTCTATCGGATTCGCGCCACCGGCAAACCCGCCCACGTGGTGACCGACATGCACGCGAAAAAGGTCGGCATCGACCTCGTGTTTTCCGATCCGCTCGACGCCAGGACCGCTGCCGATGTGGCGAACTTCAAGGTCACGACATGGTCGTTGCTCCGCAGCGAGAAATACGGCTCGGCGCGGTTGAACGTGAAGGAGCTGAAGATCGCCGGAGCGAGCCTCAGCGAAGATCGCATGCAACTTCGCCTGCTGCTGCCGGAAATCGAACCCGTGCACCAGATGGAGATCCGATATCAGCTGAAAGGGGCGGACGGGACGGTCGTGAACGGCACGCTCCAGAACACCATCCACGTGCTGGGTGAGGGGCGGTAACATCGTCACCCGCCGGCGAACTTTCCCTGACCCAATCGACCAAATTTTTTCCCGCCCACCGTCAATCCCCTCCCCACCATGAATCCCCAACCTCGCTCTGCTTCGCTGCCTCTCGGCCGCTCCATCGCACGCTTCTGTCTCCTCGTGTTGGTTTGTTGGTCGGACCCGGTCCGCGGACAAGGTCTGACGTCTGGAACCATCGAGGGTCGGGTCACCAATCCCGCCACTGGCGCCATTCTCCCCGGAGTTCGGCTCCGCGTCGAAGGGACTTCGATCGAGGCATCCACCGACGCGGACGGCAACTACCGCTTGCAACAGGTGCCAGCGGGTTCCGTCAAGGTGTCGGCGTTTTTCACCGGAAGCGGATTGCAGACGGAGACCGTCGACGTCGTCGCGGGGCGCACGAGTCAGCGTGATTTTCAGCTATCTCCCTCGGGGGGAAAGCGCGCCGCCGGCGTCGAGGGTGAGGCGATCAAGCTGGACAGCTACGTAATCGCGGCGTCCCGCGCGATGAGTGGCGCCGCGCTGGCGATCAACGAGCAGCGTTTCGCGCCGAACATGAAGAATGTGGTTTCCGCCGACGAGTTCGGCGATGTGCCGGAGGGAAACGTCGCTGAGTTCCTGAAGTTCATGCCGGGCGTCTCCGTCGACGTGACGGGCGGGCATGCGCGGGGAGTTTCGATCAACGGCGTCCCGGCGGACTACGTGCCGGTCACGATCGACGGCTTCAGCGTCGCGAGCGCGGTCGGTGCCGGCGGTGGCGGCGGCACTGGGCGCCTCGTGGCGATGGACATGGTGGCCATCAATAACATGTCTCGCATCGAGGTTTCGTTCTCGCCGACGCCCGAATCAGAAGGCAGCGCGTTGGCCGGCTCGATCAACCTGGTGCCGCGCAGCTCCTTCGAGCGGTCCCGGCCGCTGTTCAAGAGCAGCGCGTTCCTCCTGCTGCGCGACAACGCCATGTTCCTGGGCAAGAGCCCCGGGCCGCGCGAGCCGACCCGCAAGGTCCACCCGGGCTTCGATTTTTCCTACGTGGCGCCCGTGAACAAGCGCTTCGGGTTCACGCTCTCGGGCAGCCGCACCCGGCAGTCCACCAGCGCGCCCCAGAGCCTGACGACGTGGCGCGGCACGAGCGCGGCCACCAACGGTGGGGCCTTCCCGAATACGCCGTTCGACCAACCCTACCTTTCCTCCTACTCCGTGCGCACCGGCGCCAACCAGCACTCGCGCAGCGCACTCGGCGCCACCGTCGACCTGAGGCTGAGCCCGCGCGACCGCATCGCGTTCGCGTTTCAATACTCCGACCTCGATGTGGTGATTCATCACAACGCGCTCGCCTTTAACGTCAATCGGGTGCTGCCCGGCCAGTTCACGACCAGAATGACGCGCGGGGCGGTGGCGGCCGGGAGCACCGTGTTGTCCACCTCCAACAACACGCGGTCAGACTGGACCTACATGCCGTCGCTGGTGTGGCGGCATGATGGCGCGGTTTGGAAGGGTGAGGCCGGTGCGGCGCTGGCCCGGGCGCATCACTGGCGGAACGAGCCCCGCGAAGGACTGTTTGGATCGACCACCACGCAACGCACCGGGCTGACGGTTTCGTTCGACGATATTTTCTATCTCCGTCCGGGCGCCATCACGGTCACGGACGGCACGACTGGTGCGCCGGTCGATCCGTTTTCGCTCAACGGCTATGCGGTCACCGGCGCGAACACGGGCAGCGACTGGACCGATGACACGAGGCGCACCGCCTACGCCAAGGTGAGTCGCGACTTCTTCGGGCGAATTCCCTTCACGATGAAAGCCGGGTTGGACTTCCGGCAGGCCGTGCGCGATGCCGGCGGACGCTCGAGTGCACTGACGCTGGCCGGCCCCGGCAACCAGGCGCTGCCATTTCTGGACACGAGTTTCTCGACGGCCGAAGCGAGCTTCGGCTTTCCCCGGATTCAAGCCGTCTCGAGCGAAAAGCTCTTTGCCAGTTACGTGGCCAACCCCGCCGCTTTCACGGCGAATGCCAACAACGACTATCGCTCGGCGATCACCCTGTCCAAGAATGCGCGTGAACTCGTGTCGTCGGCCTATCTCCGGGGAGACGTGTCATTGTTTCAGCAACGGCTGAAGCTGATCGGCGGCGTTCGGGCCGAGCAGACCAACGTTTCCGCCGAGGGCCCGCTCGATGATCCGACGCGGAATTTTCAGCGCCGCCCGGATGGCTCGCCCATCCTCGGCGCCAACGGCCGCCCTTTGCCCATCGCCAGCACCGCGCTGGAAATCTCCCGGCTGACCTACATCGCCCGCGGTGCCAAGGCGGAGAAGGAGTATCTGCGCCTCTTCCCGAGCCTCAACGCGAGCTACAACGTGCGCGAGAACTTGGTCGCGCGCGCCGCCGTCTACACGTCGGTGGGCCGGCCCAATTTCAACCAATACGCGGGCGGAATCACACTACCCGATACGGAAAGCCCGCCGGCGGCCAACAACCGGATCACGGTCAACAACGCCGGCATCAAGGCCTGGAGCGCGACCACGGTGAACGCCCGGCTGGAGTATTATTTCGCCGGCGTCGGCCAGATCTCGATCGGCGGTTTCCGCCGGGAGATCGAGAACTTCTTCGGGAGCACGGAATTCGAGGCCACGCCGGAGTTCCTCGCGCTCTACGGCCTGGATCCCGCGCTCTACGACCCCTACAACGTGGCGACGCAGCACAATCTGCAGGGCAAGGTGCGGCTGACAGGGGGTGACTTCAATTACAAGCAGGCGCTCACGTTTCTGCCGGACTGGGCGCGCGGCGTGCAGGTGTTTGCCACGGCGAGTATCCAGCGCACGCTGGGCGACGAATCGGCGAATTTCGCCGGCTTCACGCCGCGCACCTACAATTGGGGCGCCAGCCTCACCCGTGAGCGCTACAACCTCCGGGCCAAGTGGAATCATCGCGCCCGCCGCCGGAACAACCCGGTCGCCGCCGGGCCCAGCATCGAACCCGGCACCTACAACTGGACGCCGGTGTGGCACTCGCTCGATGTCAGCGCGGAATACTACTTTCTCAAGCGGTTCGCGGTGTTCGCCAACCTGACCAACGTCAACAATGCCACCCCGGAGGTCGAAATCTCCGGGCCCAGCACGCCGCCGCACGCCCGTTTTCGCCAGCGGCTCGATTTTGCGTCGCTCTGGACGCTGGGCGTAAAGGCGACGTTCTGAAGCCGCATGCGGCGCCCCGCGAATGACCCCGGCGACGCCCGGCGATCGCCGCACGGTCCACCGCTTGGGGTCCGCGCGTGGCCGGCCACGCGGTGAAACAAACTCCGAACATGCGCCCGAAGTCGTTTTGTCTTCTCGTTCTCGCGGCGTTGAGCGGGCCGCTCGCCGCCCTCGTGGCCGCCACCCCGCCACCGCCTAATATTGTCCTGATCTTGGCGGACGATCTGGGCACCGGCCACGTCGGATGGCAGAATCCGCAGGTCAAGACTCCTCATCTGGATCGCATGGCGAAGGAGGGAGTTCAGCTCAGTCGTCACTATGTGGCGCCGGTCTGTTCACCCACGCGCGTCGCGTTGCTGACGGGGCGATATTGGAGCCGGTTCGGTTGCAACAATGCGCTGCCGAGCGAACTGGACTCAAGGGCGGTGGCCATGCCGCCGCGCACGCCTACGCTCGGCGCGGCGCTCCAGTCCGCCGGCTACCGGACCGCGTTGATCGGGAAGTGGCATCTGGGCGCCGGACTGGATTCCGGCCCGGAGAAATTCGGGTTCGATTACTTCTACGGCCTGCGGGTCGGCGGCATGACTCCGCTGAGCCACAAATGGCTGGGGGAGGGCCGGTCGGCACTCTGGCGCAACGGCATTGTGGTCGAGGAATCCGGCCACATCACCGATCTTCTCGCCCGTGAAGCGGTGGACTGGCTGGTAAGAGAGCCGCGGCGTCCGTTTTTTCTCTATCTCGCGTTCACCTCGCCCCATGTCCCGTTGAGCGAACCCGAGGAGTGGGTGAGTCTCTACCGGAATTCCAACGTGGATTTGTCGCGCCAACTCTACTGGGCGGCGATTTCGCATCTCGACTCGGCAGTGGGCCGAGTGGTGGCGGAAGTGGATCGCCTCGGGCAGCGCGACAACACGGTGTTTATCTTTCTGAGCGACAACGGCGCGCCCGGCCAACCCAACC
>JBILLY010000300.1:0-5960 GCA_044375835.1 Opitutaceae bacterium | reverse complement strand
AGGAGGAGCGACACGCCGATGGCGGTGATGAGGACGTTGAGGGTGGCGGCGCCGCGGAGCGGGCGGTAGGCGAGGCGTTCGATGACCATGCCGAGGATGGCGCAGCCGACCATGGCGCCGAGGAGGACGGCGAGGCCGCCCCAGACCGTGCCCTCGGGCACCAGTTTCCCGAGGTAGTAGCCGATGAAGGAACCGACCATGAAGACATCCGAGTGCGCGAAATTGATGAAACGCAGGACGCCGTAGACCATCGTGTAGCCGAGCGCGATGAGCGCGTAGATGGCGCCGAGGCTGAGGCCGTTGAGGAGTTGTTGGAGGAATTCGCTCAAGCTGGGCAGTTGAAAGTTGAAGGTTGAAAGTTGAAAGCACTAATCCCGCAAGGAGTCACGCAGGCCGGTCAGCATCCGGACGATTTCAAGGGCGTCGCGGTAGAGCCGATCATGCAAATCGGCGGGGAGAAATCCCTGCGAGCGGGCGATGCGGGCCTGCGAGACGACTTCGAAGGCGGAGCCGGCGGCAATCTCGACGAAGCGGCGAAAATCGGCCTTGGATCCGCGCGAACAGCCCTCGGCGATGTTTGACGAGATGGAGACCGCGGCGCGCCGCATCTGGTTGGTGAGGCCGAAGCGCTCGTCCGACGGAAAAAGTTTGGTGGCCGAGTAGACACCGTCGGCGAACACCACACTTTTTTGCCAAACTTCGAGTTTCTCAAAGTTGAACATGCCCGGGGACGAGCCTGTTTCTTTCAACTTTCACCTTTCAACCTTCAACTTGGCGCGGGAGCGCCCGCGCGCTCAGGGCGTGACGGATTCGAAGAACTGGGGCTGGCCGTTTTTCATCATGAGCATGACGGCGGCTTTCTCGCTGTTGCGCTTGGCGTCGATGGTCGTGTGGCCGGTGACGCCGGGGTGGTTCTTCGTGGCCGCGATCGCGTCGCGGAGTTTCGGGCCGCCGGTGGCGCCGCTCTTCGTCATGGCGGCGGCGATGACGTAGACGGCGTCGTAGCCGAGGGCGGCGACGCCTTCGGGTTTCTCCCGGTTCCAGCGCGCCTGGAAACGGTCGACGAAGGCCCGGACCTCGGGGGCGTTGTTGTCGGCGGAGAAGTAGGTGCAGTAGTAGGTGCCCTCGACCGCCTTGCCGCCGAGTTCGGCGAGCTGCGGGGCTTCCCAGCCGTCGCCGCCGATGATGGGGATGTTGAGGCCGAAGTCGCGGGCCTGTTTGCAGATGAGGGCGGCCTCGGAGTAGAAGCCGGTGGCGGCGATGACGTCGGGTTTGGCGGCGCGGACGGCGGTGAGTTGGGCGCGGAAGTCTTTGTCGCCTTCGGAGTATTTCTGCTCCGCGACGATCTCGCCGCCGAGGGCGGTGAAGCGCTCGCGCAGGACGGCGGAGAGGCCGACGCTGTAGGGCGAGTTGATGGCGGTGAGGAGCGCGACGCGTTTGGCCTTGAGCGAGCCGTGGGCGAATTTGGCGAGGACGGCGCCTTGGAACGGATCGATGAAGCAGATGCGGAAAATGTAGTCGCCGATCTCGGTGACGCGCGGGTTGGTGGACGAGATCGCCATCATGGGGACCTTGGCGTTCTGGCAGATGGGGGCGGCCTCGAGGGAATTGGCGGAGGCGTTGGCGCCGATCATCACGGACACCTTGTCGCGCGAGATGAGTTTTTTGACGGCGGTGGCGGCTTCGCCCTGTTTCGACTGCATGTCCTCGACGAGATACTCGAGCGGGCGGCCGAGCACGCCGCCCTTGGCGTTGATCTCCTCGACGGCGAGCATGACGCCCTTGCGGGTGGCGACGCCGAAGGCGGCGTCTTTGCCGGTGAGCGAGGCGTAGTGGCCGATCTTGATCGGTTCGGCGGCGGGCGCGGCGGCGGCGGCGAACGTGGCGAGGACGAGGAGGGTGAGCGGGCGGAGCATGGGTGGCGGGCGGTAGGCGGTAAGCTGTAGGCTGTAAGCGGTAAGCAGTAGGCTGTCGGCGGAGGGGCGGAGCGCTGAGAGGCTAGGGTCTAGAGCAGGAGGCGGCGGGATGTTGGGGTGTTTGTCTCTGGACTCTCAGCTCTGGGCTCTCAGCTGCAGGCTGAGAGGGCGGGTCAGGGGGCGACGGTTTCGACGTAGGTGGGTTTGCCGTTTTTGACGCCGAGCATGACGGCGGACTTGGAGGCGTTGCGCTGCGGGTCGATGCTCGTGCGGCCGGTGACGCCGGGGAAATCCTTGGTGGCGGCGAGGGCGGCGCGGATCTTGGCGCCGTCGGTCGAGCCGGCGCGGCGGATGGCATCGGCGACGATCAGCGCGGCGTCGTAGGCGAGGGGGGCCCTGGAGTCGGGCGTCTCGCCGTTGAAGCGGGCGCGGTATTTTTTGACGAAGTCGCGGACCTCGGGCGCGGAGCTTTCGGAGCTGTAGTGGGAGGCGTAATACGTGCCGTCGACGGCCTTGCCGCCGATCTCGACGAGTTCGGGGGCTTCCCAGCCGTCGCCGCCGAAGATGGGGACGTTGAGGCCGAGGTCGCGCGCCTGTTTGCAGATGAGGGCGGCTTCGGTGTAGAAGCCGGTGGCGGCGATGGCGTCGGGGTTGGCGGCTTTGATGGCGGTGAGCTGGGCGCGGAAGTCTTTGTCGCCTTCGGAGTATTTCTGCTCGGCGACGACGGTGCCGCCGAGGGCGGCGAAGCGGTCGCGGAAGACCTTGGAAAGGCCGACGCTGTAGGAGGCGGAGACGGAGGTGAGGACGGCGACGCGTTTGGCCTTGAGGGTGGTCGTGGCGAATTTGGCGAGGACGTTGCCCTGGAAGGGATCGATGAAACAGGAGCGGAAGACGTAGTCGCGTTTTTCGGTGACCTCGGGGGCGGTGGCGGTGGTGGCGATGAAGGGGATTTTGGCGGCCTGCGTGATGGGCGCGATCTCGAGGCAGTTGGAGGAGGTGCCGCCGGAGAGGATGGCGACGACTTTTTCGCGGCTGACGAGTTTCTTGGCGACGGTGGCGGAGTCGCCGGGCTTGGACTGGTTGTCCTCGACGACGACGGCGAGGGGGCGGCCGAGGACGCCGCCGCGGGCGTTGATTTCATCGATGGCCATGAGCACGCCGCGGTGGGCTTGCTGGCCGAAGGCGGCTTCCTTGCCGGTCATGGGCTCGATCTCGCCGAGCTTGATGGGCTCGCCGACGGCGGCGGCGGCGCGGAGGGCGGGGGCGGCGAGCGGAGCGAAGGTGGCGGCGAGGAAGGTGATCGCGGCGATGAGCGGGTGTGCGGAAAGGCGTAGGCGAGCGGGAGAGGCGGGCGGGAGGGCGGAGTGGCGCATGAGAGAGCGGAGGAGCGGGCGGCAGGCGGGCGGGAAAAAGGCCGGCGCGGCGGCCGGCCTCGGCGGGAGCGGGGCGCGCGGGGTGACGCGCCGGCGCAGGGGACGGTCAGGGCGCGACGGTTTTGTGGAAGGCGAGCTTGGCGTCCTTGATCGCGATGATGGTGGCGGGCTTGGAGGCGTTGCGGTCTTTGTCGAGGGTGGTCACGCCGCTGGCGCCGGAGAAGTTCTTGGTGGCGGCGATGGCGTCGCGGAGTTTGGCGCCGTCGGTCGTGCCTGCGCGCTTCATGGAATCGACGAGGACGTAGAGGGCGTCGTAACCGAGGGCGGCGTAGGCATCGGGGGTCTCGTTGTTCCAGCGGCCTTTGAACTTCTTCACGAACTCGGTGACCTTGGCGTCTTTGTTTTCGGGGGTGAAGTGGGTGGAGTAGAAGGTGCCGTTGAGGGCTTCGCCGCCGATCTCGAGGAGTTTTTCGGATTCCCAGCCGTCGCCGCCGAAGAGGGGCTGGGTGATGCCGAGGGAGCGGGCCTGGCGGGCGATGAGGGCGGCCTCGGTGTAGTAGCCGGGGATGAAGACGGCGTCGACGGCGGCGGCCTTGATGGCGGTGAGCTGGGCGCGGAAGTCTTTGTCGCCCTCGTTGAATTTCTGCTCGGCGACGACGGTGCCGCCGGACGCGACGAAGGTTTCCTTGAAGACCTTGGAGAGGCCGACGCTGTAGGCGCTGGAGACGCTGGTGAGGGTGGCGACCTTCTTGGCCTTGAGGTCGTCTTTGGCGAACTTGGCCATGACCTGGCCCTGGAAGTCGTCGATGAAGCAGACGCGGAAGACGTAGTTGCCGATCTGGGTGACCTTGGCGTTGGTGGCGCCGGAGGCGATCATGGGGATCTTGGCGCCCTGGGCGAGGGGGGCGACCTCGAGGGAGCGGGATGAGGTGACCTCGCCGAGGATGGCGACGACCTTGTCGCGGGAGAGGAGTTTTTTGGCGACGGTGGCGGACTCGCCGGGCTTGGACTGGTTGTCCTCGGTGATGAGTTCGATCTTTTTGCCGAGGACGCCGCCGGCGGCGTTGATCTCCTCGAGGGCGAGACGGATGCCCTTGTTTTGGGACTGGCCGAAGGTGGCGTCTTTGCCGGTGAGGCAGGCGAACTCGCCGACCTTGATGGTGGCTTGGGCGAGCGCGGCGGCGGGGAGCGCGAGCGCGGCGGCACAGGTGGCGACGAGCGGAAGAGCGCGGAAAGTGCGGCGGGTGGAGAGGAGGCGGAGCGGATTCATGAAAGGGAGCGAGTGGGTGCGGCAGCGAGACGGAGAGACAGAGAGAGGGGGAGAAGGAGGGACGGAGAGAAGGAGAGACGCGGATGCCGCCAGAGCGGACGGGCGCGGCGGTGGTTCAGGGCTGCACGTCTTGGTGGAAGGCGAACTTGCCGTTTTTGACGGTGAGCACGACGGCGGACTTGGTGGGGTTGCGCTGCGCGTCGAGGGAGATGGTGCCGGCGACGCCGGGGAAGTTTTTCGTGGCGGCGAGGGCGTCGCGGAGCTTGGGGCCGTCGGTCGTGCCGGCGCGGCGGATGGCGTCGATGAGCATCATGGCGGAGTCGTAGCCGAGGGCGGAGAGGGCGTTGGAGGGGCCGCCCCAGCGCTTTTGGAAGCGGTCGTTGAAGGCGACGACGTGGGGGGCGCGGTTTTCGGGTGAGTAGTGGGTGCCGATGTAGACGCCCTCGACGGCGGCGCCGCCGATCTTGATGAGCTCGGCGGATTCCCAACCGTCGGTGCCGACGAACGGGACCGTGAGGCCGAGGTCGCGGGCCTGTTTGCAGATGAGGGCGGCCTCGGTGTAGTAGGCGGGGACGAAGATCGCCTGAACGCCGGCAGCCTTGATGGCGGTGAGCTGGGCGCGGAAGTCTTTGTCGCCTTCGGAGAACTTCTGTTCGAGCGCGACGGTGCCGCCGCCGGCGACGAAGCGTTCGCGGAAGAATTTCGCGAGGCCGACGCTCTGGGCGGAGGAGACGGAGGAGAGGATGGCGGCACGGCGGACGTTGAGGTCGGCCAGCATGAACTTGGCCATGATGGTGCCGACGAAGGGATCGATGAAGCAGGCGCGGAAGATGTAGTCGCCCTTGGTGGTGACCTCGGGGGCGGTGGCGCCGGGCGACACGAGGGGAATCTTGGCGTTCTGGCAGATGGGGGCGGCTTCGAGCGTGCGGCTGGAGACGATCTCGCCGAGGACGGCGACGACTTTGTCGCGGGAGATGAATTTTTTGACGATGGTGGCGGACTCGCCGGGCTTGGACTGGTTGTCCTCGAGGAGGAGTTCGATCTTGCGGCCGAGGACGCCGCCGGCGGCGTTGGTTTCCTCGACGGCGAGGAGCGTGCCCTGGTGCGCGAATTGGCCGAAGGTGGCTTCCTTGCCGGTCATCGAGGCGAACTCGCCGATCTTGATCGGGGCTTGGGCGCGGGCGGCGGGGAGGGCGGCGCAGGCGAAGATGAAGGCGCAGGCGGCGAGGAGACGCGGCAGCAGGGGACGGTGAAACATCATGAGCGGGGCGGCGGGGGGCCGGAAGGGGCGGACACAAGGCCAGCGACAGCAGGTTTTCAACCAATCTGTTTTGCGGGCGGAGGGAGGGTTGGCGCGGGTGGGTTCGGTGCGGAGCGGCGGGGCGGCGGAGGGCATGAAGC
>JBILLY010000112.1:0-9804 GCA_044375835.1 Opitutaceae bacterium | reverse complement strand
GCGGGCGCGAGGAGTCGAACGGGGTCTCGCCGAGCAATTCCTCGAGGTTTTTGCGGAAAAATTCCTGTTCGCCGAGCGAGGCGAGGGCGGCGTCGTAGCGCGACAGGAGGGGATCGATGCGCTCGAGGGATTGGCCGATGGGGTCGTCGCCGAAGTTGTCGTCGAGGGTCTTGAAATCGTAGAGGTTGATGCGGCTGAGGGGGCGGGCGGGCTGGAACCGGTGCTCGGTGGCGGAGGTGTCGGCGGCGGGGCGGAGCGTGGCGAGGAGGTGCATGTCGACGAGGCGGTTGAGGCACTCGTTGACGACCTGGGTGGGGACCTTGAGCAGTTCGCCGAGCTGGGAGGCGGAAACGGGCGGCAGGCACTCGTGGAAACGGCGGCAGACGGTGAGCAGGACGACGAGCGAGAGGCGCTCGCGCATCGCTTCGCTCAGGGTGCTCCACGCGGCCTGGCTGTTGCGGAAGTGGACGTTTTGGACGGCGTATGAGATGACGCCGCCGATGAGGACGTAGAGCCAGAAGACATACAGGCCGAGCATGAGGACGAGCGGCAGGGCGAGGGAGCCGTAGAGGCTCTTGGTCTGGAGCACGCGGCGCGCGTAGATCAGCGCGACGAAATTGTTGAGCATCATCAGGGTCGCGACGACGAGGGCGCCGATGAGGGCGGCGCGCCAGAAGACGCGGGTGTTGGGGATGACGCGGTAGACGAGCATCAGCACCAGCGCGACGAGCGAGAACGAAGCGACGGGCAGCAGCCAGCGGATGAGCTGGACGAGGTTGGAGCCGAAGGGGAGTTTTTCGACGAAGACGTTGACGAAGGCGCCGGCGCCGAGGAGAGCGACCGCGGCGAAGAAGAGGACCGCGCCGAGCGTGAGAATCGTCCAGTAGAACACGACGCGCATGAGCAGCGAGCGGCCCTGGCGCACGCCCCAGATGTCGTTGAAGGCGTCTTCGACGGCTTTGAAAAGCAGGAGGACGATGAAGATGAGGGAGAGGGCGCCGAAGACGCCGGCGGAGCCGGAGCGGGCGCTGGCGATGATGCCCTCGATCATGCCGATGAGCTCGGGGTTCACCGCGACCGGGGCGAGGTCGGCGGGCGACGACGGATCGGCGGCGGGCGACGGGGTGGCCGATGCGGCGGCCGTCGCGTCGGAGCGCGCCGCGGGCGGCGGCGGCAGGGCGATCAGCATGATGTCGTCCTCGACCTCGTCCAGCGTCTGCAGCTGGGGCGCGATGAAGTGGAGCAGGTCGTTGAGCTTGTTGACGACGAGTTTGGGGTCGCCGTTGTTGCCGAGGACGAAGCCGCCGACGAGGATGCCGATGGCGAGCAGCGGGCCGAGCCCGAGGATGGAGCTGAAGCTCAGGGCGGCGGCGCGGCTGGGGATTTTGGTCTCCATGAACACCGTGAAGGTGATGGAGAGCACGCGCAGGACGGCGTAGAACCAGCCGCGGGGCGAGGCGTCCTGCAGGTGCGAGGTCTTCCAGATTTCTTTGGTCCAGAATACCGTGAGCCGCGCCGGAAAGGGGCGCGGGCGCGGAGCCGGCGGGACGGGGGGCGTGGGGCCGGCGGAGGCCACGTCGTCAGCCCGCGAGGGTCGACCAGGCGAGGTAGCCGAAGCCGCCGACGCCGGCGGCCGCCGCCAGGATCGCGGGCAGGCGCGAGACGAAGACCGTGCAGAGGTAGAGGCCGGCGGAGCCGACCGCGAGCGCGGTGAGGGCGGTCGGCTGGCTCTGGGCGTAGAGCATGAAGCCGCCGAGGCCGAGGCCCAGGGCCGCGCGGAATCGGATAAACGGATACAGCACGGACATGCCGAGGCCGAGCAGCACGGCGAGCACGAGGTCGAGGGCTCCGAGCAGCGCGAGCGGGTGGGCGAGGAGCTTGTCGGCGTCGAACGACATCAGGGCGTCCGCCCCGGGCAGAAGGGTGGAGGCGGCGGCCGCGACGAGGCTGGCGACGGCGCCGATCATGCCGATCTTGGCGGCCAGCATCATGGCGTCCTGCGGGTCGGCTTTGTCCTTGGTGTCGTCGGTGCGGCCGTGGGCCGCGTCGAGCATGTCGGTGACCGTGATCGGCTTCGCTTTTTCGTCTTCCTTGTTGAGGGTCTTGATCTCCTTGGCCTTGAGCCCGAGTTTTTTCTTGGGCGGGAAGACGGTCGCGAGGAGTTCGGCGTTGGAGCCGATGGTCACCCATTGTTCCGCGGTGGCGTCGTAGACGAACGTCTCGGCGGTCACCTGGCCGGCTTCCGCCAAGTCGACCAGCTGCTGGACGGTGAACGGCCCGCGGGCCTCGGTATCGGTCGCGTTGCGGATATAGAGTTCCTGCGTGCCCATGGCGGAAGTGAAAGTGAAGGTGAGAGTGAAAGTGAAGTGCTAAAAGACCCGCGGCGCGGCGGCGCTCGGTCCACTTTCACCGGTCCGGTCACATGCGCGTGAGCGTGCGGAGGCCGAGCAGGCGGAGGCCGGTTTCGAGGACGAGCAGTGTGCGGGCGCAGAGGAGCAGACGGCGGGCGCGGACGGCGGGGTCGTCGACGAGGACTTTGTCGGCGTTGTTGAACGAGCTGTAGTCGCCGGCGAGTTCGTAGAGGTAGAGGCCGAGAAAGTGGGGGCGCAGGGTGTCGCCGGCGAGGCGGAGTGCGTCGGGGAACTTGGCGAGCTTGCGGGCGAGGTTGAGTTCGGCGGGGGTCTCGGGCGCGGAGGCGGCGGCCCCGAGCGCGGGATCGGCCGGAGCGGTGCCGGCGCGGCGGAAGATCGAGTGCAGGCGCGCGACGGCGTAGAGCAGGTAGGGGGCGGTGTTGCCGTCGAGGGCGAGCATTTTGTCCCAGGAGAAGACGTAGTTGCTGCTGCGGTTCTGGCTGAGGTCGGCGTATTGGACGGCGGCGATGCCGACGGTGCGGGCGATCTCGCGGCATTCGTCGGCGGAAAAGCGCTCGGCCTCGGGGCGCTCGGCGTTTTTGGCGGTGACCGTCGCGAGGGCGCGCTCCTCGGCCTCGTCGAGCAGGGCTTTGAGGCGGATGACGCCGCCGTCGCGGGTCTTGAGGGCCTTGCCGTCCTCGCCGGTGACGGCGCCGAAGGTGACGTGGTGCAGTTCGGGCAGGCGGTAGTTTTTCGCCGCGAACCATTTTCTGACGGTGAGAAACAGCTGCTCGAAGTGGTCGGCCTGGCGGAAGTCGGTGACGATGACGATGCCGTCGGCCCCGAAATGCTCGGTGCGGTAGAGGGCGGTGGCGAGATCGGTGGAGGCGTAGCCGCTGGCGCCGTCGGCCTTGCGGACGATGAACGGGTTGGGCTGCTCGATGTCGCGTTTGAAGCGCGGGTGCTCGTCGTGGAAGACGACGAGGGCGCCGTTGCTCTCCTCGGCGATCCGCGCGTCCTGGAGTTCCCGATACACGCGCCCGACCTTGTCGTTGTAGAAGGACTCGCCGAGGTTGTGGTCGAACCGGATGCCGAGGCGGTCGTAGATCTGCCGGAAGGCGGCGAGGGAGACGTCCGAGAAGGTCTGCCAGAGGGCGACGTTTGCGGGGTCGCCGTTCTGGAGTTTCACGAGTTCGGCGCGGGCCTCGTCGAGTTCGGGCGAGCCGTCGGGGGTGGCGCTGTTGCCGAGTTTGTAGAGGCGTTCGAGTTCCTCGATGGCGTCGGCGGCGAGGGCCTGCGGATCGGCCCAGCGCTTGTAGCCGTAGATGAGTTTGCCGAACTGGGTGCCCCAGTCGCCGAGGTGGTTGTCGCGGATGACGGTCGCGCCGGTGAACGCGAGCAGGCGGCAGATCGCCTCGCCGATGACGGCCGAGCGCAGGTGGCCGACGTGCATCTGTTTGGCGGTGTTGGGCGAGCTGTAGTCGACGACCCAGGTCCGGCCCGCATGGGCGGCCGCGGCGCCGGCGCGGAGGGCGTCGGCCGTGCCGAAGGCGCGTAGCCACGCGAGGAGGGCGGCGGGCTTGAGGGTGAAATTGATGAAGCCGGGGCCGGCGATCGCGACGGAGTAGCGCTCGAGCGCGGCCGGCGGCAGGGCGGCGACGAGTTGCTCGGCGGTGGCGCGGGGGTTGAGTTTGCGGGCTTTGGCGTAGCCGAGCGTGCCGTTGGCCTGGAAATCGCCGTGCTTGGGGTCGGCGACGCGGACCTCGGGTGCGAAGGCGGCGGCATCGGCGAGGCCGGCGGCGGAGGCGGCGGCCTTCAGGACCGCGTCGAGATCGGCGGCGAGGTGAAACGGAACGTGCATCGGGCCAGAAAACCGGAGCGGGCGCGGCGCGGGCAAGCGTGGAGTTCGCCCCGGCGGAGCAAGCGGGCGGGGCAGGAGGGGCGGTGGGCGGACCCGGAAGCAGGCTTGCGGAGGGAGGGGCGCGCGGTTGGCATCCCGCGAGCTTCGCCGGCCGCCGAATACCGAACCGTTCATGGATGCCCACCTGGTCGATTTCCTGAGTCTGCTGTTGCGCTGGCTGCACATCATCGCGGGCGTCGCGTGGATCGGGGCCTCGTTCTATTTCGTGTGGCTCGACAATTCGCTGGAGCCGCCGGCGGAGGGTTCGGAGGCGAAAAAGAAAGGTGTGGCCGGCGAACTCTGGGCGGTGCACGGCGGCGGCTTTTACAACCCGCAGAAATACGCGGTCGCGCCGGCGTCGCTGCCGGAACGGTTGCACTGGTTCAAGTGGGAGGCCTACACGACGTGGCTGTCGGGCACGGCGCTGCTGGTCGTGGTGTATTGGCTGCGGGCGTCGTCGATGATGGTCGACGGCAACGTGGCGCATCTGAGCACCGGGCAGGCCGTCGGCATCGGGCTGGGCAGCATGGTGGGCGCCTGGTTGATCTATGATGTCCTTTGCCGCTCGCCGCTCGGCCGGCGCGACGGCTGGCTGGGAGCGGTCGTGTTCGGCCTGCTCACGGTGCTGGCGTGGGGCCTGCACCAGTTTCTCGGCGGGCGGGCGGCTTACATTCACGTGGGCGCGGCCATCGGCACCATCATGGCGGCGAACGTGTTCTTCGTGATTATTCCGGCCCAGCGCGAAATGGTCCGCACGATGCGCGAGGGCCGGATGCCGGATCCGGTTTTCGGGCAGCGGGGTAAGCAACGCAGCGTGCACAACAACTACTTCACGCTGCCGGTGCTGTTCATCATGATCAGCAACCACTACGCCTCCACCTACGGGCACAAGCACGCTTGGGCGGTGCTGGTGCTGATCGGGGCGGCGGGCGTGAGCATCCGGCATTTCTTCAACCGGAAGCACAAAGGCGTCTACGCTTGGCAATACCCGGCGCTCGGCGCGGTTTGCCTCGGTGTCGTGGCCTGGTGGACGGCCCCGCGGATCGCACCCCTCCCGAAGGTGGAAGGCACGGTGACCTTCGAGCGCGTGCGTGCGATCATCGGCGAGCGTTGCAGCAACTGCCATGCGTCCACCCCGACCTTTCCCGGTCTCGCCCAACCGCCGGCCGGCGTGGTGCTCACCGCGCCGGACGGCATCTTGAAAAATGCGCAGCGCATCTACCAGCAGACGATCGTCACCCGCATGATGCCGCTCGGCAACGTCACGCACATGACCGAGCAGGAGCGGGCCGTGATCGCCGCGTGGGTCGCGGCGGGGGCGACCGCGCAGTAGCGGAGCGGATCTGCGGCGCGGCCGGCCGGTCCGGGAGCAGCCGACGGTGCGGTGCGCCCGGCGCCGGAAGGAGTTTTGGGCGGGTGCGCCGGGCCCGCGGCACGCCCGAATCCGGAGTGGCCCAAACGGTTACCTCGCGGGCGATCCGTCGAGTGGGGAAGCGTGGTTTTCGGCCCGGGCCAAGACAGGGTTTTGGCTCGACTTCCGCAGGGAAGTTAATTGGCTCGCAAACTTTTCTGCCGGCGGGCACCGCCCCCGCGCACAGCTCCTTCAACCACACATGACCAGCAAACGAAACATCCCGACGCGCCGCTTTATCAAGCCTTCGTTCAACTTCTTGATCGAGAAGAAACGCGATGGCGGCGAGTTCACGCAGGAAGAGATCCGCTACATCATCGACAGCACGCTCGACGGCGAGATGCCCCAGCACCAGCTCGCGGCCCTGGCGATGGCGATCTACTTCTCCGGAATGTCCGCGCAGGAGACCGCCGATCTCACGGAAGAGATGATGTTGTCCGGCGAAGTGATCGACCTCTCGCACATCGCGAAGCCGAAGATCGACAAGTATTCCACCGGCGGCGTCGGCGACAAGACGTCGCTTGTGCTCGTCCCCCTCGCCATGGCCTCGGGCGTCGTGGTGCCGATGATGTGCGGCGTCGAGCACGACTACATCATCAACACCCTCGAAAAACTTGCGGCGATCCCGGGCTTCAAGGGCAACCTCAGCAACGAGCAGTTTTCCTCCCAACTCGCCCGCATCGGCGGCGCGATCATCGCCCAGACCGAGGACCTCGCCCCGGCCGACGCCAAGTTCTACGAACTCCGCAAGGAGACGGGCACGATCCCGAGTCTGCCGCTCATCACGGGCAGTGTGCTCTCCCGCAAACTCGCCGAAGGCTCCGAAGGCCTCGTGATCGACGTCAAGTGGGGCAACGGTTCCTTCATCAAGGACCTCGAGCAGGCCAAGCAGCTCGCCCGTTCCATGACCCGCGTCGGTCGCTCCATGAAGCGCCGGTGCGTCGCCCTCGTCACCGACATGAACCAGCCGCTCGGCGACACGGTGGGGACCGCCCTCGAAGTCAAAGAAGCGATCCAGCTGCTCAAGGGTGAGGGCCCCGAGGACATGAAGGAACTCGTGCTCAAGCTCGGCATGGAGATCGTCCGCCTCGCCGGCGTCGCCGGCTCCACGCTCTCCGCCAAGCAGACCGTGCAGCGCCATCTCACCGACGGCTCCGCCCTCGAAAAGTTCAAGGACCTCGTCAAGGCGCAGGGCGGCGACACCGCATTCATCGACCATCCGGAGAAATTCACGCCCGCCCGCCACATCCGGAAGCTGCCCGCGCCGAAGCGCGGCTACGTCCACACGATCAACGCCGCGATGATCGCGCACGGCGTGCATATCCTCGGCGCCGGCAAGACCGACTCCCACGACAAGATCGACCACAGCGTCGGCGTGTCCGAAATCAAGAAGGTCGGCACCCAGGTGAAGCAGGGCGAGCCGCTCATGATGATCCACTACAACGACGAGGCGAAGCTCGAGCAGGCGCTGGAATACTTCAAGAATGCCTACCGTCTCGCCCCGAAGCGGCCCACGCCGCCGCCGCTCATCGTCGAGCGCGTGGCCTGAGCCGCGCCTCGGTCGCACTGTCTTCTGCGCCGGTCCCGTGCCACGGGACCGGCTTTTTTGTGCTCCGTCGGCCCGCGCGTCCGTCCGCGCCGCGCGACGACCGTGCGCGGCGGTTCCTCGTCGGCCCGCCGTCCCGGGGCGACCGTATCCCGGGGGCGCTGGCGGACGGCGAGGGGCGGGCGTCGGCGCCCCGGTTCGCTCCGGCGCGAAACGGTGTCATGAAAATGAATCGCCGCCGCGCCGCCGCGCCGCTTCGGTGGGCGCCGATGTCCGAGCCAACCGACGACGCCTCCGCCCCGCTTTCCGCCGCCGTGCCCGACCTGCACCCGCTCATGCGCGAGAAGGCCCGTCCCGCCACGCCCGAGGAAAAGGCCCAGTGGCCGCGCCCGTGGGCGCAACTCAAGTTCGTGACCTTCCAGCCGGCGATTTTCCCGCGTATGCTGGGCGATGTCTCCCGCGACGCGCGGCCGGGCGATTTCGTTTCCGTCTACGACAAGTTCGGCAACCGCATCGGCGCCGGCCTCTACAATCCCCGCGCGAAGATGCCGCTGCGCGTCGTCACCCACACCGGCGAGTCCGTGGGGGAGGACTACTTCGAGACCGCGCTGCGCCGGGCCGTGGCGTTGCGGCGCGAGCTGTTCAAACTCGACGAGGTCACCGACGCTTACCGCGTCGTCGGCTCCGACGGCGACGGCCTCAGCGGTCTCACCATCGATCGCTACGGCGACACCCTGTTTTGCGACGTGTATTCGCTCGGCATGTTCCAGCGCCTGCCGGGTTGGCTGCCGCTGTTGCACGCGCTGCTCGGCACCCGGCACGTCCGCGTGCATGTCGACCACGACCTCGGCAGCCTCGAGGGTATCAAGCCGTCGCAGATGAAAGAACTCGTCGCCGGCGCGCCCGACAAAGTCCGCATCCGCGAGCACGGCGTGCGCTTCGAGGTGGATTTCGCCGAGGGCCACAAAACCGGTTTCTTTTGCGACCAGCGGGACAACCGCCGCCGCTTCGGCCAACTCGCCAAGGGCCTGCGCGTGCTCGACCTGTGCAGCTATACCGGCGGGTTTTCCATCAACGCCGTGCTCGGCGGCGCGACCGACGTCACCGCCGTCGACCTCGATGAAAAGGCCGTCGCGCAGGGTCGCCGCAACGCGAACCTCAACCAGGTCTCGCCGAACAAACTGAAATGGGTCCATGCCGACGCCTTCGCCTACGCGCGCCAGATGCAGAAAAACGGCGAGCAGTTCGACCTCGTGCTCTGCGATCCGCCGAAGTTCGTGATGACGCGCGAGCCGGCCGGCGCCGCCGAGGGCATGCGCAAATACGCCGACCTGAACACCATCGCGGCGAGTCTGGTGAGACCCGGCGGCCTGTTTGTCACCTGTTCGTGTTCGGGTCTCGTTTCCCTCGAGGATTTCGAACAGGTCGTCATCAAGGGCGTGCACCGGCTGAACCGCCGGCTGCAGCTTTTCGACCGCTCCGGCCCCGGGGTCGACCACCCGGTCTTTTCCAACTGTCTGGAGAGCCGTTATCTCAAGGTGCTGTGGGCGCGCGTCGTCTGACCGCCCGGTCAGGCGCGTGCGGGTTTCCCGCGGAACTTCGGAATTGCTGTGCTTCGTTCCGGCTAGCAATTCTCCGCCGGTGCGTATGCCGATTCCCACCACCACCTGCCTGAAGGCTGTCGGCCTTGCGGTGTTTGTGTCCGGTTCGGCCCTTTTCGCGGCCGAAACCCCCACCGTGGCGAAAGGGAGCAGCCGCGAACAGATGCTCCGGCAGCTGGGCGAGCCGCGCAGCCAGATTGTCGCCGGCGACCGCGTGATCGTTTTCTACGCCCGCGAACGCTACGTCCTGCGCAACGACGTCATCATCGATTTCGAGCCGATCTCCGCCGAGCCGGTGCGGCGCCCGCCGCCGGCTCCGGCCGCGCCCGCTCCGGTGGTCGACCCCGCGGCTGCGACCGCGGCAGCCGCCGAATCCCGTGAACCGGCCCCCGCGACCCCGACGGTCTCCGGGCGACGTGTCGCCGAATCCGCCCCCGCCACGTCCGCAACCGGCGCAGCTCCGGTCGCCGCCGCGTCGGTGCGGATGGCCCCCGCCTCGGGCGGCGCACCCGCCGGCGCCCCGGCGGGCGTTTCTTCCGCGGTGCGGCCCGGGCCGGCCGCCGCCTCCGAGCCCGCCGTAGCGGCGTCGGCCGAGCCGCGCCTTGAAATCAAACGCGTCCTGCCCCGCGGTGCATCCGGCGGTGTTACGCCCCCGGTGCGTTCCGCTTCGGGTGCCGATGCCGCGTCGGCGGCGCCGGCTCCCGCCCCCGGTGCGGCCCCTGCCGCCGCGGCGGCAAAGGCGCCCGTAGCCGCGAATAGATCTGAACCGACCGCGGCTCCTGCACTCGCCGCCCCGCCTGCGGCGGGCGCATCGGCCGTCGCGTTGCCCAGTCTTGACGCCTCGCCCACGGTGGCCGGCGGCCGGGAGGACGCTACCACCTCCACGGAGCCGGTTTTCGATCCGCAAAAGGACGCCGCCGCCGCGGCGGCAGTGGCCGAAAAAAAGGCCAAGGTCCGCAACGCCGTGCAGCGCCGGATCGAGGCGATCAGCGACG
>JBILLY010000899.1:0-2675 GCA_044375835.1 Opitutaceae bacterium | reverse complement strand
GGCGGGGTGGTCTGCAGGTGCGTGAGGGCGCTCGGGATGCGTTCCGTGGCTGGAGCGGAGCGGGGTGGCATCGGAGCGCGGATGTCGCCGGGAAGGCGGTCACGCGGCAAGAATAAAGCATAGGTATGCTTTGGCCGGTGACGGTCGGCTGATTCCGCCCTGTGATCGATATCGCGGGTGCAACCGCCGACGACTTTCCCGTTGACCCAGCCGCATACCTATTTCTCATCGCCGCGCCTGACTGCCGCCCATCCGCCTCGGCGCCCTGATTCGGGGTGCCGCCCACCTCTCCCGTCCATGTTACCCCTTGCCCCGTTGGCATCCGATCACGTGTCGCTGCGCCGCGGCGCGCGGCGTGCAATCGCCGGCGCGTTGTCGCTGACCGCCGCTGCCCTGCTGGCACAAGTCGCCCCCGCGCCGGCGCCGACCGCCGCCGCGGCTTCGGGCTCGGGCCCGCTGCCGGCCAGCGCAACCGTGGCGCGCGCGGCCGCCACTGCGGCCGCCGACGAACCCGTCACGCTCTCGCCCTTCGTCGTCGACAGCACCGGCGACAGCGGCTGGTCGGCGAACTCCACGCTCTCCGCCACGCGCACGCGCCAGGACCTGAAGGACGTGCCGGTGAACATCGACGCGATCACTTCCGACTTCATGGAGGACCTCGGCCTCTTCACGGCCGACGAGGTGACGAAGTTCGTCGCCAACGTCTACGCCGCGCCGCCGATGGAGAACGACGCCGGCTCCGACAACTTCTCGTTCCGCGGTCTCTCCCAGCGCTTCAACGTCTCGCGGAACTACTTCCGGTGGTATATCCCGAGCGACACCTACAACGTCGAGCGCATCGATTTCGGGAAGGGCTCCAACTCGCTGATCTTCGGCGACGTCGAGCCGGGCGGGCAGGGGAGCGTATTCACGAAGCGGGCACAGTTCCGCAACCACGGCAACGTGCTCGCCCACTACGGCTCGGAGAACGCCTACCGCGTGCAGGTCGACCTCAACCGCCGGCTCACCGACAAAGTCGCGCTGCGCGTCAACGTCGTGCGCCGCGCCGACAAGACGTTCCAGGACTTCTCCGAGTATGCGCTCAAGGCCGAGCACGCCGCGCTGACGTGGCGGCCCTTCCGCAACACCGAGGTCCGCCTAGAGGCCGAGCGCGGCGAGATCAGCAACCAGCGCGGCTACGCCGGCGTGCAGATCCGCGAGTTGTCGGCGCGCTCCGCGGCCTTCACCGGCGCGGGCTGGTGGTTCACCTCGGACGACACCGCCAACCTCTTCGCCCAGGCCACGCTGCCCGCCGCCGACCGCAGCACGGCCAATGCTCCCGCCGGCGGCTCGCCCTCGCTCGTCGAGGGCAGCTGGTTCGACGTGACGATGCGCAACGCCGCCGGCGCCGTCACGGGCACGCGGCGTTTCCACGGGTATCCGAAAAGCCACAACATCCGCGGCACCTTCGACGAGCAGGGCCGCCCCTTCGACACCTACTCGATCGCGATCGAGCAGCGCATCGGGAAACTCGGCCTCGAGGTCGCCTACAATCACCAGAACCAGATGGGGCTGCGGAACGACAATTTCTTCTCCAGCACCGTGAGCGTCGACGTCAACGGCCGCCCCTACGTCGAGTCCGTGGGCATCGACCTCAAGCGCTTCGGCAACGACGTCGACGCCTTCCGCTTCACCGCGGTCTATCCCTGGGAGGTCACGCGCTGGATGAAGCAGCTCATCGTGCTCAGCGGCGACTACCGCGAGGACTTCACCAACAACTACCGCTACTTCCTCTACAATCTCGCCGGCGTGAACGCGGGCCGCCCGCTCAACACCACCACCGACCGCATCCGCTTCCGCGCCTACCTCGACGACCCGCAGTTCTACTCGGAGGCGTTTTTCGAGCAGTTCCAGATCCGCAATCTGCCGACGACCGCGACCTTCCAGCCGGGACTCTTCGCCTACCAGGCAGCCGGGGCGGGCGACGCGACCGAGTGGCGCCAGCAAAGCGCCGGCGCGGTTTCCATCAGCGGCAACTACTTCAACGGCCGCGTGCAGACGCTTTTCGGCGCGCGCCGCGACTTCAACAAGACGCTCGACTACGTGGGCCGCCGGCTGAAGCCCAACGGCGAGGACATCCCGCCGCCCAACCCCGAGGACGCGCTGCCCGGCGAATACGCGCGCAACCCGAACCTCGACCAGCGCAACACCAGCTTCACCGCCGGCGTGACGGTGCGCGTGACCAAGGACCTCAACGCCTACGCGACCTACGCGGAGTCGTTCCGCTTCCAGGATTCGCGCACCTTCGACCGCAAGCCCTTCGGCCCGATCATCGGCGAGACCAAGGAAGTCGGCCTCAAGGGCGATTTCTGGGAGCGGCGCGGTTCGTTCCAGCTCGGTGTCTTCCACATCGACCGGCAAAACGTGGAGTTCCGCTGGACGCCCTCGAGCTTCAGTGCGGGCGACGTCGAAAATCTTTTCAATCCCAACGGCCTGCCCGAGAGCGATCCGGCGTATTTCCACCCGTGGAACGACGTGAACCAATACCGCTCCGTCGTCTCCACCGAGACCTCGAAGGGCTTCGACCTCACGTTTCTTTTCCGCCCGCTCAAGGGCCTGCAGACGCGCTTCACCGTCGGCAAAGCCGACGTCGTGACGCGGCCCGACTTCTCGACCTTCCGCGCGCTCTACAACGC
>JBILLY010000282.1:0-6106 GCA_044375835.1 Opitutaceae bacterium | reverse complement strand
GCCGCCGTCGCGCGCGGCAACGAGTCGCCCGCGCTGCTCGCCGAGGCGCGCGACGTGCTCGACCAGAGCGACCTCGAGGACAAGCCGACCGGTGCCCGCGCCGCGCCGTGGAGCGCGAGCTGGATCGTCGACTACGGGTTCGCGCGCGACGCGTGGCAGCCGCTGCGCGGCGTGCGGCTCGGCGCCAACGGCAACTGGCGCGACAACTACCTGCTCGCGATCATCGGCGGCCGTTCGATCATCGGCGGCCAGCAGCACCTCGTGAACGCCTACGCGATGCGGGACCAGAAGATCTTCGGCCGGCAAGTGCGCCTGCGCCTCGGCGTGAAGAACATCGTCGACCTCGAAAACAGCGCCACCCGCCGCGTCGGCACGACCACGATGAGCGACGGGTCCGTGCGCTACCGTCTCAGCTACGTGATGCCGCCGCAGTGGGACTTCACCGCGACGGTGAGATTCTGAGCCGCCCCGCCGATGCCCGATCTCCACCGCCCCGCGTTTCGTCTCCTCGCCGCCGCCGCCGCCGCCGCCGCGTTCGCGGGCGCGGGCGCGTGCGCCGTTGCACAGGGAGTGGCCGTGGCGTCGGTGCCCGCCACCGCTGCGACCCCGCCGGCGGCGATCCGCCGCTACTTCGGGCCGCCGGCGGAGCTTGCGGCGGAGTTCGGCGCCTACGCCTCGCCGCTGAAATTCCACGACGGCCGGCCCGTGGCCTCGCCCGCGGAGTGGCCGGCGCGGCGCGCGGAGATTCTCAAGACGTGGCACGGGCTGATGGGCGCTTGGCCCGCGCTGCTCGAGCGGCCGCGCGTCACGTTGTCCGAGCGCCGCGAGCGCGCGGGCGGCGTGATCGAGCACCGCGTCGACCTCGAGGTCGCGCCGGGCAAGTTTCAGCACGGTTATCTGCTGACGCCGCCGGCGCGGTTCGCGGGCAAGCGGCCCGCGGTGCTTGTGCCGTTCTACGCGCCCGAGGTGAGCGTCGACTACGACGGCCCGCGCGCCATCGGCGGCCAGGCCGCGCGCTACTTCAAGGACGGCGCGCGCCCCGTGCACCGCGATTTCGCGCTCCTCCTCGCTCAGCGCGGCTTTGTCACGCTCGCCATCGGCACGCCCGGCGACAACGCCACCGCCCCGGACAACTACGGCGCCGCCTGCCAGCCGCTCAGCCTGCTCGCCTACCTCGCCGCCAATTGCCACACCGCGCTCGCCCAACGCCCCGAGGTCGACCCCGCGCGCATCGGCGTGATGGGCCACAGCTACGGCGGCAAGTGGGCGATGTTCGCCTCGTGCCTGTATGAGAAGTTCGCCTGCGCCGTCTGGTCCGACGGCGGCGTGGTGTTCGACGAGAAGCGCACCAGCGTGAACTATCAGGAGCCGTGGTATCTCGGTTTCGACCCGGCCGTGACGCGCCCGCGCGGCCTCGTTTCCGCGGCGTCCCCGCGCACCGGCGCCTACAAGGAACTCGTCGCCCGCGGCCACGACCTGCACGAGCTGCATGCGCTGATGGCGCCGCGTCCGTTTCTCGTGTCCGGCGGCTCCGAGGATTTCCCCGCGCGTTGGGTCGCGCTCAACCACGCCGTCGCGGTGAACCGCTTCCTCGGCTACGCCGACCGCGTGGCGATGACCAACCGGCCGGACCACGCGCCCAACGCCGAGTCCAACGAAGCCGCCTTCCGCTTTCTCGAACATTTCCTGACACCATGACCTCCGCCCTCCTCCCTCGTCTCCGCCTGCCGGTGTGGCTGCGCGGTTGCGCCTTCATCGCGTTGCTCGTCTCCGCCGCCTTCGCCCAAGGCGGTGCCGGCCGCGTGACCGGTCGCGTCTTCAATCCCGCCAAAGGCGAATACGTGCGCAACGCCGAGGTCCGCGTCGCCGGCACCGAGCGCGTCGCCTACTCCGAGGAGGGCGGCGTCTACCAACTCGACAACGTCCCCGCCGGCACCGCCACGCTGCAGGTCACGTTCTCCGGCTACCGGACGGCCACCGCCACGGTGACGGTCGGCGCCGGCGCCACCGCCACGCGGGACTTCGAGCTCGTCAGCGCGCTGGCGCGGCCCGGCTCGACCGGCGCCGCCGCCACCGACGAGGTGCTGAAGCTGGGCGCCTTCGTCGTCTCGAGCGAACGGGAGGGCAACGCCAAGGCCATCATGGAACAGCGCCGCAACATGAACATCTCCACCTCCGTCGCCGCCGACACCTACGGCGACATCACCGAGGGCAACGTGGGCGAGTTCCTCAAGTTTCTCCCCGGCGTCGACGTCGAGTATGTCGACGGCATCAGCCGCGGCCCGCGCGTCGGCGGCCTCGACCAGCAGTATGTCGGCGTGACGATGGACGGCGCGTCGGTGGCGAGCGCGGACGCGTTCGTCGCCTACGGTGCCACGCTCAACGGCGCCGCCGGCAGCCAGTCGCGCTCGGTCGGCTTCGAGCAGATGGCGATCAACGCCGTCGAATCGATCGAGATCAGCCGCACGCTCAGCCCGGACATGGACGCGAATTCTCCCGCCGGCACGATCAACATGAAGAGCCGCCGCGCCTTCGACCGCAAAGGCCGCCGCATCGACTGGTCCTTCAGCATCGGCTTCAACACCCCCGACGCCGCGAAGTGGGAGAAGGTCCGCGGCTGGGACGACAACCTCCGCCGCCAGTGGCGCCCCAACTACCAGGTCGACTACAGCGACGTCTTCCTGAACCAGCGGCTCGGTGTCCGGCTCTCCATCGGCAGCACCAGCTCCCGCTCCGAGCAGCAGTATGTGACGCACACCTACAACAAGACCCAGGTCACGACCGGCGCCGCGCCCGACCTGCGCCCGATGGTGCTGACCGCGATCGCGTTCACCGACGGCCCGCGCCTCTCGAGCCGGCAAAACATCACCGCGACCGCCGACTTCAAGGCGACCAACCGCCTCGTGCTCTCGCTCACCTCGATGTTCAACGCCTTCGAGAACAACGCGCACACCACGGCGCTCACCTTCTCCGCCGCGGCCAACGGCGTCGCCGCCGCCACCGGCCGCCAGAACGTCCTCGGCGACGGCCTGAGCGACATCCGCACCAACGGCGCCGCCGCCAACACCTCGCGCACCTTCGCCCACGGCGGCGGCAGCGCGATCAAGCTGACCAATTCCTTCACGCTGACGCCGAAATTCGAATACAAGGTCGGCAGCCTCACGGTCGACGGCACGGCCAACTTCTCGCGCTCGAAGAACGACTACGAGACCTCCAGCCGCGGCACGGTCCGCTCGGAGACGCTCAACACGATCCCGGTCGATTTCCGCGCCACGCGCTCCGATCCGAACAGCGCCGAGTGGACCATCGTCCAGACCGGCGGCGCCGACTGGGGCAACCTCGCCAACTTCACCAACCCGCGCATCACCGAGGAAGGCCGCTTCGCCTTCACCGAGATCTACACCGGCGAGGCCAACGCCAGATACGTCGCGCCCTGGCGCATCCCGACCTTCTTCAAGTTCGGCGGCAAATGGGCAGAGGAGAACCGCAAGACGGAGAACACCACCCCGTATCTGCTCTACAGCTACATCGGGCCCGGCGGAAACATCCTCAACGCCAACGGCACCGTCACCGCCGCCGGCAGCTTCGCCGCCTTCCCGTCGCCGCGCGCCTTCAATCCGCAGATGGGCAACATCATGGCGCTGCGCATCGCCAATCTGCCGACGCTCGCCAACCGCAGCGACCTCTCGCTGCTCTACCGCCGGAACCCGGAGTATTTCGTCAACACGGCCACGGCGGAGAACTTCTACACCGCCTACGTCGCCAACAAGCGCGACTTCCGCCAGCACGTGACCGCCGCCTACGGAATGGCCAACACCCGCCTCGGCCGCGTGCAGCTGCAGGGCGGCCTGCGCTGGGAGCTCACGGAGTCGGAGGCGCGCGAATTCGACCCGCTCACCGCCGCCGAGGTGCAGCGCGCCGGCTTCCCGATCTCCGCGACCACGCGCCGCGCGACCACGATCGAGGGCATGCGCTACCAGTTCTTCTCCAACCCGCGCACCAAGCGCACCGGCGACTACGACAATATCTTCCCCAGCCTCTCCGGCAAATACTCGATCCGGCCCGACCTGCAGTTCCAGGCCGGCTACAGCCACGCGATCTCCCGGCCGCCGGTCGACGCCCTCGCCGGCGTGTGGTCGATCAACGACCAGGCGCTGCTCATCACCGCGCCCAACCCGAACCTGAAGCCGGAAAAGTCGGACAACTACGTCGCGCGCCTCGCCTACTACTTCGAGCCCGTCGGCAGCTTCACCTTCCTCGTGCAGCAGACGGAGATCACCGACCAGCGCATCACCGTGCGCGGCAACGCCGCCGACTTCGGCTTCGACGGCGACCCGGAGTATGCGAACTACGAATACCAGTCGCTGATCAACAACGACTCGCTCTACCGCTACCGCAGCCTCGAACTCGGCTACAACCAGCAGCTCACGTTTCTCCCGGGGCTGCTCCGCGGCACCAACGTCAACGCCAGCTACACCCGCAACTACGCCAACCTGTATTTTCCGGGCGTCAGCCCGCACAAGGCGACCGCCAGCATCGGTTGGACGCACCGGGGCTTCAACATCCGCGTGCTCGGCGTGTGGCAGGACGACACGCCCTTCACCACCGTCTTCGGCCGCTACCAGCGCCGCAACCTCAAGGTCGACCTCAGCGGCGGCTACCGCATCTCGCCGCGCCTGAGCGTCTTCTTCCAGGGGCGCAACATCTTCAACGACCCGACGCTGCTGTTCGAAGGCGACCCGACCCGCGGCATCCCCGCCGCGCTCTACCGCTACGGCAACTTCGGCGTGAATTGGTCGCTCGGCGTGCGCGGAAACTTCTGACGCGCCGCGCGACCGGCCCCGGGGCGTGCTTCCGCTCCGGGGCCTCACCTTTCTCCCCGCGGCCGGGTGTGGCCGCCTCCCTTTCCATGTCCGCTCCCACCTTCGATCTCCAAGTCAACGGCTTCGCCGGTGTCGACTACCAGCGGCCCGGCCTGTCCGCCGCGGACCTGCGGCGCTCCTGCGACGCGCTGCGCGCCCACGGCACGACGCGCATGCTCTTCACGCTGATCACCGACACGATCGACGCCATGGCCGCCCAGCTGGCGCACCTCGAGCGTCTGCGCGCGGCCGATCCCGTGGTCGCCGCGACGATCGCCGGCTACCACCTCGAGGGGCCGTATCTCCTGCCCGAGCCCGGTTACCACGGCGCGCACGAGCCGCACAAAATGAAGGCGCCCGACCGCGCCGAGTTCGACCGTCTCTGGGCCGCGTCCGGCGGCCGCGTCCGCCTCGTCACGCTCGCGCCGGAGTGGCCCGGCTCGCCGGAGTTTATCCGCCACGTCGGCGCCCACGGCGTGCGCACCGCGATCGGCCACAGCAACGCCGACGACCGCGCGCTCGACGCCGCGATCGCCGCCGGCCTCACGCTCTGCACCCACGTCGGCAACGGCGTGCCCGCGCAGCTGCACCGGCACGACAACGTCATCCAGCGGGTGCTCGCGCGCGACGAGCTGACGGCGGTGTTCATCCCCGACGGCATCCACGTGCCGCCCGGCACGCTGCGGAATTTCGTGCGCGCCAAGCCGCGCGACCGCGTGCTCTTCACCAGCGACTGCATGGCCGCGGCGGGCGGGCCGCCGGGGCGCTACACCATCGGCCGCCTCGAGATCGAGGTCGGCGCCGACGGCGTGGTGCGCGAGCCCGGCAAACCCAACTTCGCCGGCTCCTCGCTGACGATGGACCGCGCCGTGGCCAACGTGCAGCGCTTCCTCGGCTGGAGCGCCGCCGAGGCGGAGTGGGCCTGCGGCGCGGGCGTCGCGCGGGCGTTGGGCTTGCCGGAAGGAGGCTGAGCCGCGGTTCGGTTGCCGTCGGGCCGGGCCGCTCCGGTTCGCTTCCACGTTCGCCGGGTGCCGACGGCGCGTCCGGCCTTCCGTTGGCACCGATGCATAGGGGCGTGGCTCGTCCACGCCCGAGGGCGTCCACGCGGGGACGCCGCTACTCAAACCGGAACGCGGTGCGATGACGCGCGGCGCGCCATCTCGCGCCTTGTCGCGCCGGAGTGTTCTGTGATTGTGACGGCCGCTCTGGCTCCCACCCCGCCCGTCAGTCCCACCCTACCCATG
>JBILLY010000110.1:0-9893 GCA_044375835.1 Opitutaceae bacterium | reverse complement strand
CCGCGCCGACGGTCGAGGTCACCGTCAACCTCGGCGACCGCCTCCTGCCCCGCGACGAGGACAACAACCTCCTGCCGCTCGACGGCGGATCGGAGTGGGTCGCCTCGCCCGTCGCCGCCGCCGATGTTTCCGGCCAGTCGCTCTACGGCAGCGTCACCCGCCGCGACGGCACCACGGACTACTACGCCGAGCGCGAGAATCTCACGCCCGACCGCGTCGCGTTCTACTGGCTAGAGAAATCCGACGCCGCGATCCACTTCCTGGCCCCGCCCGCCGCGCCCAATCTCGGTCTGCACTGGCCGCGCCTCCGCAACCACTACCTGCAGGTCTGGTCCGACCGGGTCGCCGACTACGTCCACCACACGGTCGCGGCGGCCGGCGGCACCCCCGCCACCGGACTCCGGTTCGGCGGCGGGCAGTTGCCGCAGATCGTCTTCCAGGACGACTCCGCCCAGAGCGAGACGCGCATCGACACCGGCTCCCAGCGCCTCGTCGTGGGCGCGCTGCCGGACGGCCTCAACCGCACGCTCCTGAAATTCACCGCCGCCAACGAGGTCTGGTATGTGCGGCTCTTCACCCAGGCGGAGAATCGCGCGGGATACGTCCAGGGCGACAGCCTGCCCGCGGTCAGTGCCGGCGCCGTCGTCGGCCAACGGCTCGTCGCGCCCGTCGGCCACGAAGTCGGCGGCTACGTTTCGTCCGGCACCGGTTACCTGCCCGCCGCCTACGCGGACCCGTTCGCCGTCGGCATCGAGAGCGCCGCCCGCGCCGCGATCATCCCCGTCAACGCCGTGCCCGGCGACAATGTGCTCCGCGTCTGGTGGTTCAAAAAAATCGACGCACCCTCCGCGGCGTTCATGCCGTTCCACGTGCCGGCCAAGGTCGGCACCTACACCGTCTCCTACCCCGCCGCACCCGACACCATCGTCCTGGCCTCCAATGCCGGCAGCGGCGAGCTGCCCGCCTCCCAGGCCGCCGGCGCGCTTTATTTCCAGAACGACCGCACGCTCCCGGGCTACAATCCCAACGAGGAGCACGCCCTGCTCCTCGCGGGCCGCGCCTATGCCTTGCGCGACGACCTCAATGTCGTCGTCTCCGATCCCGCGCGCTATTCGTCCGAGCCTTTCGTTTTGCTGCACTACACGGAGCCGACCGACGGCCGCCCGGCCCTGCGCGTCTTCAAGGTCCTCCGGGAGGATGCGGCCACCGCGAGGGTGTTCAACTACCCGGCCGTCGCCGGCACCCAGGTGCAGGCGCCGATGCCCCTGCCGCTCCTGCCGCTGCCGATCCGGGCCAACGGCGACGTCGCCAACACGGAGGTGGCCGTCACGCCCGACAGCGCCCACCAGGGGCCCGCCGCCTACGGAGCGTTCACCCACGTCGATCGGAAAGGCTACACCTGGGTCTTCCGCGGGCCCCATGCGGCGGCGTCCCCGGCCTTCGGCATGCAGTTCTACTATCCGATGCAGGCGGGGTTCTGGTTCCCCGATACGCCCGCCGCCAACCAACCCGCGCCCGGCCAGCTGTTGCCCTACCTCCGGCCCTTGGTCTCCGGCGTGCCGAGCGGGCATCCGTTCAACGGCACGCCCCTCACGATCAACTACCAGCCCGCGTGGCCCGCCGTGGCCCCCGAGCTGCGCGTGGCCGAGACCCTCACGCTCCCCAAGTTCGGCCTCCCCGCGGTGCTCACGCAGGCCAGTGCCGCCATCCTCTACCAGCAGTCGATCGCCGTGGGCGGCACGACCCGGCCGAGCGTCGTGCTCCACGATCCGATCCAGGAAAAGACCGCCGTCTTCAGCCCCTCGCTCGGCCTCGTCCGCTTGCCCGCCTCGGTGCTGACCTCGCCCTCGCAGACCCGCACCTATTTCCAGGGTCTGCCGCCGCACCTGCAATCCCGGTTCTTCTACGAACCCGCCCGCGGCGCCCTCGGCACCCTCGTCCTCATCGGCACCTTCGTCGATGAACCGACCGGCGAGGACACGCTCAACGTCAACGTCGTCAGCGCGGACGACCTCGCCGCGATGAAGGCCCTCGCCTCGGCCACCGATCTGCTCAAGGCCGCCTGGGACAGCGCCGTCGACTCCCTCGGCGTGAACCTGAAAACCTACGTCGAGGATCCCAACCGCGCCGGCACCTACGTCGCCGGCACCGCCCCCAACGTCAAAACCGCCCGGCAGGTCACCGAGATCACCAGCCCCGACACCGCGGTCGTGGACTACGCCGTCACCGCCCTCGGCCAGGGCAGCGGTTGGGTCACGATGTCGTTCGGCGACGGCGCCGCGTTCACCCCGTCCGGCGATCCCGTCTCGCTCGCGGTTTTCAAAGTCGCCCCCCGCCTCGCCGCCGGCGAGCTCAAGGTCCAGCCCGCCTCCAATCCCCTCGACGAACAGGTCTCGCTCCGCCACAGCGCCGACTTCGCGGGCGACCCCTCCGGCTACGAGTTCGAGTGGCGCTACTCCCCGCCGGTCAACGGCGCCGCGCCCGCGGTCTACACCTACGCCCTCACCTCGCGCGTGGCCGCCAACGCCAACTGGCGGTTCGCCGCCGCTCCCGCCGCCCGCCTGCCCGTCGCCGCCGAATACTCCGCCGCCGTCGTCGGCACCGTGCCGCGCAATGTCCAGATCCGCACCGCCACCGCCGCCGCGCGGGCGGCCGACCTCCCCGGCTTGGTCGCCAAGCTCGACCCCACCGTCGACTTCGCCTCCGGCGTGCCCGCCCGCATCGTCTTCTCCGCCGCGCTCGGCGATGCGAACGCCGGCTTCGTGCTCTACGTCAACGGCGTCGCCGCGCTCGCCTACCAGGCACCCGCGCCGTTTGTCGCCGTGCCCGCCGGCACCGGCTTGGCGGCCGGCGCGCTCGCCCGGCAATTCGACGTCGATCCGAGCTACTTCCGCGCCGACAACACCAACTCCCTCGAGGTCGCCCTCTACACCGCGTCCGATGCCGGCGTCGCCGGTTCCGTGGACTTTCGGCTCCATGCCTCCACCGAGACGGACCAGGTGGTGCTCGCCGGCTCGCCCTGGCTTTCCCCCGGCGGCACGCTCGGCAACCAGATCGTGGTCGGCGGCTCCCCCGCCGCACCCCTCGGGAACCCGCTGCTCGTGATGACCGACAACTGGTTCACCCTGCGCTACCGGCCCAAAGCCGGCACCAACAACGTCGCCGGCACCGCCTGGTCCCGCTGGACGTCGCCGAAGCTCGTCGAGGGCTGGATCAAGCGCGTGCTCGCCGGCATCAACCCGTTCAACCAGCGCGTCACCGACCTCTACAACAACGCCGTCAACACCGATGTCTCCGTGCTCACCCAGGCCGGCCGTCGCTGGGAAGGCGATGTCGCCCTCACCCTCGAGAACATCGACCAGTTCGGCCTGATCGAGATCTACGAGACGGTGCTCAAGCGCGGCCGGACGCTCACCGTCGACGCCGGCTACGACTACGGCCCGGCCAACGACGCCCTCCTTCTCGCCGCCGGCTATCTCAACGACCTCTACCAGATCCTCGGCAACGAGGCCTACGCCGACGCCGCCAACCCCACCATCTCCGTGGACGACGCCACGAGCACCACCGAGATCAACAGCTCGCGCTTCGCCTTCGAGGGCCAGGTCAAGAGCGTGCTCGAGGAGGAACTTGCCCTGCTCCGCGGCCGGGACGACACCCTCGCCACCGCAACCACCGTCGCGCCCGCCTACAACCGCCTCTATTGGAACTACACCCGCGGCATCAACTCCGGCGAAGCCCTCTACGCCGTGAACTACAACATCCGGGAAAAATCCGGCAGCCCCACCGCCAACGGCCTGCTCGATGCCGCCGATGCCCAGCGCATGTTCCCGCAGGGCCACGGCGATGCCTACGGCCACTACCTCACCGCGCTCAAGGGCTACACCCGGCTGCTGCAGCATCCCAACTTCACCTGGTCGCCGCGATCCGAGTCCGTCACCGTCCTCGGCCAGCCCGTGCAGGTGGACTACTTCGACGAGCGGAAGTTCGCCTCCGCCGCGCTCGGGCTCGCCCGCACGGCCCAACAGATCATCGGCCTCACCCACCGCGCGGGCTACAAAGACGACCCCGCCGCCGGCTGGGCCCACTTCCGCGACGGCCGCACCAACCCCCGCACCGACGTCGCGCGCCACTGGGGCCTCGACGAGTGGACCGCCCGCGCCACCCAGGGCGCCTATTTCAACTGGCTGCTCGCCTGCGCCATTCTGCCCGACGTCGATCCCGACCCGGCCCACACCGGCATCCAGGTGATCGACCGCACCACCGTCCCCGAGCTGCGCGAGATCCCCGTCCTCGCCGAGGATTTCCAGACCCGCATCGACAACGCCTCCGCGCGCCTCAACCCCCTCGGCCTCAGCCCCGGCGCCGTCGCCTTCGACATCTCGCCCGGCGAACTCAAGGCCGGCCAGTCCCACTACGACCAGATCCACACCCGGGCCCTGCGTGCGGTCAACAACGCCAAGGGCGCTTTCGACCAAGCGGCCCGCATGACGCGTCTCCTGCGCAACCAGGAAAACCAGCTCGCCGATTTCAACCACTCCGTCGTGGACCAGGAGATGGCGTTCCTCAACGAACTCTGGGCGATCTACGGCACGCCTTACCCGGGCGAGATCGGCCCCGGCAAGACCTACGCCCAAGGCTACAGCGGCCCCGACCTTCACACCTGGTTCATCATCGACCGGCCGACCGATCTGGTGGACACGACGAAAGCCGAGCGCGTCACCGTGCGCGTGCCCACCGAGTCCACGTTCACGACCGGATTCACGGCGGCGGATCTCGCCGCCACCGACGGCGGCCGCACCAGCCTGCGCACGATCGGGATCGTGCCGGATTCCTACGTGCAGTTCTCCGATGTGTGGGCCGGCGGCGCCCCCATGGGCCAGCGCGTCTCCACCGGCCGCCTCCAGCAGTCGTTGTCCGAGGCCTACCTCGCCCGGATGCAGTTCAAATCCGCCGCCCAAGCCTTGGGCAACCGCTACTTCGGCGTGGACCAGCAGCGGCAGCGGGTGCTCGAGATGATCAAGCTGCACGCCGCCACCATCGCCCGGGAGAAAGCGGGCGGCGACAAGATCAATGAGCTGCTCATCGTCCAGAAGTCCCTGGAGTCGGGCAAGGACCTCATGGAATTCGCGTCGGACCTGGCTAAATCGGTCGCCGAGGCGTTGTCGGAAGCTCCTCCGCAGACTGTGGGTTTGGCCAACGATGTCACTTCACCGGTCCGCGCCACCTTCAAGTCCGTCGGCGTTGTTGTCTCGTCCGTCGCCCAGGGTTTGGGCGTGGGCTTCGCTACTGCCGCCCGCGCGATGGAGGTGCTGCAAGCCCAGGAAGCCCGTTCGATCGAGCAGGCGATCCGGGACCTCGGCTTCAGCTACGAGCAGGCCCAGGCCCTCGTCGAATACGAGCTCGCCGTCCGCGAAATCTCCACCGCCTTCGTCGAGATCGCCCAGCTCGCCGGCGCCGTGCAGCGCGCCGACGAGGCCACCCGCAACGCGCTCGCCGACGGCGAGACCGTCCTCGCCATGCGCGACACCTACCGCCGCCGCGTCGCCGGCATCATCCAAGGCAACCGCACCAAGGACGTCACGTTCCGCGTCTTCCGCAACGAGGCCCTCGAGCAATACCGCACGCTCTTCGACCTCGCCGCCCGCTACACCTACCTCTCCGCCAAATCCTACGACTACGAGACCGGCCTCCTCGGCTCCACTTCCGGCCGGGCCGTGATCGACGCCATCGTCGCCTCCCGGTCGCTCGGCGACCTCGCGAACGGCGTGCCGCAGGCCACCGTCAGCGCCCTCGGCGACGCCGGCCTCGCCGGCACCATGGCCCGGCTCCAGGCCGACTGGGCCGTCGCCAAGGGCCGCCTCGGCGTCAACAACCCCGACGAAAACGGCACGCTCTTCTCGCTCCGCCGCGAGCTCTTCCGCCTCCTCGACGGCGCACCCGGCGACACCGCCTGGCAGCAGACGCTCGAGCAGCACGTCGTGACCGACATCATGGCCGACCCGGATGTCGCCGCCTTGGCGCGCAACCTTCGCAAGCCCGACGGCGGCGCCGTCCCCGGCCTCGTGCTGCCCTTCAGCGCCGTCGTGAAACACGGCTTCAACTTCTTCGGCCTCCCCTCCGCTCCCGGCGACCACAACTTCTCCCCGTCCAACTACGCCACCAAGATCTACTCCGTCGGCCTCGTCCTGCGCGGCTACATCGGCATGGACCCCTACAGCCCCGGCACGCCCAACGCCGGCACCCCCAACTCGTCCGCCCCCCACGCGCTCAATGCCACGCCCTACGCCTACCTGCTGCCGGTCGGCACGGATTTCATGCTCGCGCCGCCGCTCGGCGATACGGGCGCCATCCGCACCTTCATCGTGCGCGACCAAGCGTTGCCGTTGCCCTACAACCTCGGCGGCACGGCCTTCTCCGCCACGCGCTTCTACTCCGCCGATGGCTCGCTCACCGAGACGCCGTGGATTTTGCGCAAGCACCAGGCCTTCCGTCCGGTCAGCGATCCGGCGTTCTTCTACACGACGGTGCCGAGCGAGTTCACCAGCGCTCGTCTCGTCGGCCGCAGCGTGTGGAACGGCGGCTGGAAGCTCGTGATTCCGGCCTACACGCTGATGAACAACGAGCAGGAGGGCCTCAACCGGTTCGTGGCCTCCGTGAAGGACATCGAGCTGTTCCTCCGCACCTATTCGCACTCCGGCAACTAACGTCCGCCCATGCCCTCCGCGTAGCCCTGCTCGTGAGAGCAGGGACGCACCGCCTCCACCGATGAATCCGCGCCTGCCTCTTTCCGCCCTCTGTCTCCTGTCCTCCGTCCTCTCACTCACCGCGCACGCCCAGGAGGGCCGCTCGCGGCCCGTGGGCTACCTCGTGCAGACGATCCCGCCGAACCAGACGCGCTCGTTCTCGGTGCCGTTCGACGCGGACCTCTCGAGCCAGACCCACACCGCGGGCAAACTCACCGCGGTCGGCGCCGACTACGTGGAAAACTCCGCCGCTGCGTGGACGGCCGGCGCGTTTTCCAACGCCGACGCGCCGTATTTCCTGCGCCTGACCTCCGGCGCGCACGCGGGCCGCACCTTCCGCATCACGACGCCGGCCAACACCGCCACGCGGCTCTACCTCGCCGACGACGGCCTCGGCCTCGCCTCGCTCGGGGTGGAAGCCGGCGCGGCCGGCGCGCGCTACGAGATCATCCCCGGCGACACGCTCGCGACCTTCTTTGGCACCACGACGCCCACGGACACGCTTGTCGTGCAGGGCGCGGCCGACCCCGCGCAGGCCGACATCGTGCAGGTGTGGGGCGGCGCCGCGTGGTTGAACTTCTACTACAACACGAACTGGGCGCGGTGGGCGCGCGACACCGACGTGCAGGCCGATCCCTCGCGCAACAGTTTCCTCCTGCGCTCGGACCGCGGCCTGATGCTCACCCGCCGCGGCGCGACGCCCCTCGAGCTGGCGGTGATTGGCCGCGTGCTCGCGACGCCGCAGCGTGCGGTGCACTCGCGCACGGAGAATTCCCTCACGTTCCTCGCCACGATGCAGACCGGCGACGTCACGCTCGGCGGGCTCGCGCTGCAGTCCGGCACCCGCACCGCGGGCTGGCGCGGCGCGGCCGATCCCGCGCAGGCCGACCAGCTCATGGTCTGGAGCGGCAGCGTGTGGTTCGCCTTCTACTACAACACGACCAACAACCGCTGGCAGCTGGTCGGCGATCCGGCGAGCCGCGACGGCTACGTCATCAAAGCCGGCACGCCCGTCTTCGTGCAACGCCGCGTCGCCGGCGCGACCGCCGCGGACAAAACCGTCGTCTTCCCCGCGCAGGGCTCGTGAGCACCGGCCGCCACCGCTCGCTGCTCCCGTTCCGGCCGATGCGCCGCACCGTCCGCCGCGCGGGCGTCCTTGCCGGACTCACCTTGGCTGGCGTGGCGATGCCGGGGCGCGCGCAGGTCGTCCCTTGGCTGGAGCCCTCCGCCGCGGCGGAGCCCGCTCCGGCCCGAGCGACGGCGCGCGCGCAGGCCCGTGCCGACCGCGCCGGGCCCGCGGAGTCCACGGCCAAGCCGGCGACCCGGGATCCGCGGCGCGACCGCCGCCTGCGGCAGCTCGCCGCAGCGGCGATCCCGGAGGAAACGATCGGGATCGATTCTCGCACCGGGCCAGACCTGTTCCTCGCCCTCGTGGACCCGACGCCGATCGTTGTGTCCCACTTCGGCGGCGGCTCGGGCGACGGGGCCGCGCGCACCGGCACGACGTGGGTCGGCCAGACCACGCAACACGCCGGCACGCTCTCCGTTGGCGGCACCGCCCGCGATGACAACGGCTGGGGCGCCACGCGTCTCTCGCTCGACGCGAGCGGCATGAGCTACCTCAACATCACCGCGCAGCGCGACGCCGGGCACGCGGCGCCGACGGTGTTCATCCAGTTCGAGGACCTTAGCCTGCGGACGAAGATCGTCTCGGTCAGCACGTCGCAGTTTGCCGTCGGCACCCTGACGTTGGTGCAGGTGCCGCTCACCGGCTGGACGATCGACTTCGGCCCGAGCCAGATCGTGAGCTGGAGTCTCGGCGGCGGCAGCGTGGGCACGACGGATTTCCGCATGACCTTCGACTCGCTCGCACTCACCGCCACCGCCATCCCCGAACCCGCCACCACGGCCCTGGCCGTCGCCGGCGCCATGCTGGCCGCGGCGCTCGGCCGCCGCCGGCAGCGGCGAAGGCGTGGCGCGCAGGCTGCGCGCGCGTAGATGCGTCGGATCGCCCGGAGGCAGGGATAGCGCAGGGTTCCCCGGGCCTGGGCCGCGGGGGCGGTCGCTCCGGCCGTCGGCGACCGTCCGCTCGCAGCCGGGGGGCGACTTGCCGCGGGGCAGGGTGGCCGCGGAAGACGCGGGTAGGGGTGTCGGCGGCACTCGGCTGCGACGGTTCCGTTTGGGCCCATGCCAACGGACGTATCACGGAGTAAACTACGTGTTTCTACCAAAAACGTGCGGTTGCTACGTGGCCCTTTTTGCAGTTGGACTGCGCTTTGAGGTTCGGTCCCTCCCTTCAGCTTGCTTCGTCCGAACCGTTTTTCCCCCGTGAATCTTGCCCCTCGCGTTGCTGTGCCTGCCGACTGCCGGTCTCTCCGGCCGCGGAGCGCGGAACGCTTTCCCTGCTTCCAACCGCTTACCCGTCTATGAAATCGCCCTCCGCTCCCGCCTGTCCCGTTTCGCGTCGTCCGCGCGCTGCCGCGTGGCGCGGCGCACTGCTCCCGGTTGTCGCCGCCGTTCTGCTCGGCCTGCCGGCGGTCACCCGAGCGCAGACCATCACCAGCGCCGTGCCCGGCCTCATCACCTACCAGGGCAAGGTCACCAACGCCAACGGCACCGCCGTCGGCGCCGGCACGCCGGTCAACCGCACCGTGATTTTCCGCATCTGGAGCCACCCGTCGAACAGCACGGTCAACGACCTGATCTATTCCGAGCAGCAGACCGTGACGATCTCCGAGGGCGAGTTCAGTGTGCTGATCGGCCAGGGTTTGGCGGTGCCGGGCACGCCGGGTCCCCTCGGCTATGCCGAAGGTTCGAAAGGTCCGCCCACGCTCACGTTCAACAACTCCTTCACCATCTTCGGCGGCGCGCTCCGCTACCTCGGTGTGACGGTGGACGACGGCACCGCCGCAGCCGACCCCGAGATTTCCCCGCGCCAGCAGATCGTCTCCACCGCGTATGCGATGCGTGCGCGCTACGCCGAGGGCCTCGGCTCCAACGGCGGCTTCAGCGTGGCTGTGACGGATCAGGGCAACTTCGGCGTGGGCCTCGCCAACCCGGCGTTTCCCGTCACCACGGCGGCGGTGCTCGGCGACAAGATCGGCCTCTTCGGCAATTTCAACTACGGCCTCGGCATCCAGAACAGCTTGG
>JBILLY010000109.1:0-9899 GCA_044375835.1 Opitutaceae bacterium | reverse complement strand
GCCAGGCGAGCAGCTCCTCTTCGCGGAGCGTGCGGCTGAGGTCGGCGATGACGATGAGGCGGTGCGGGCGGCCGCCCTCGCGGAATTCGCTGCGGCGCATGCCCCAGCGGCCGGAGCCGCCGGGGAACGAGAGGTTGAGCAGACGGCCGGGCTCGCCGACGAGGCACTCGGCGAGGCCGATCTCGGCGGCGTCGCGGCCGAGGATGCGTTCGGCGGGTTTGGCGTGGAGGAGCTGGCCGGCGTGGTTGGCGAGGCGGAGCTTGCCCTCGGCGTCGAAGGCGAAGATCGCGATGTTGATTTCCTCCATGACGGTGCGGAGGAGGGCGGTGGCCTCGAGGGCGCTGAGGCGTTGGTCCTGGAGGGTGCGGCTGAGGATGTTGATCTCGGCCATGACGTCGCCGAGCGGTTCGTCGCGGCGGGCGCCGCGGGCGCGGATGGCGAAATCGCCCTCGCGCAGCGCGGAGAGTAGATTCGCCATGGTGTGGAGCGGGCGGATGACGAGGTGCATCGCAGCGGCGGCGAAACCCAGCCAGCAGCCGACGACGAGGAGCGTGAGCGTCCACTGCACTTTCGGCGCGCGGTCATCGAGCCAGAGGTAGCAGAGCGAGACGACGACGGCGGGAAGCCCGGCCAGCAGCGAGTAGAGCAGGACGGTCTGCTCGTGGGTGAGGCGGCGTTTGGGTGGCTTCGCCATGGGTGGTAAGCTGAAAGCTGTAAGCGGTAGGCTGTAAGCGTCAGGCTTTTAGCTTCTGAATGAAGGAGCCGAGCATGCGGCGAATTTGGAGAGACTCGTTGGCCAAGAACTCCGCTTGTTTCGCGTCCAGATAGTCGAGGTCGGTGGCGAGCAAAATGAAGTAGTCGACCTCGCAGGCGGAACCGAGCGCGATGTTGAGGAAACGCTTCAGTTCAGCGTCGCCGTCGCGCCCGCAACCTTCCGCGATGTTGGCTGGGATGGACGACGCGGCCCGGCGAATCTGGCTGACGAGCCCGAACAGTTCATCCTTCGGAAACGATTTCGTCACTCGATAGAGTTCCAAGGTGAGCGCGTGGCTTCGCTGCCAAACCGTGAGCTCGCGGTAGTCCTTCACAGGAGCGCTCTAGTTTTCCGGAGCTTTCAGCTTGAAGCCTATTGCTTACTGCTCTGCTCAGAGCCCGTATTTCTCCAGCCGGCGGTAGAAAGCGCTGCGGCTGAGGCCGAGTTCCTCGGCGGCTTTGCGGGCGTTGCCGTCGCAGCGGGTGAGGGTCTTTTTGATGAGGAAAGCTTCCACTTCCTCGATGCTCATCTCCTCGAGGCGGGGCGCGGCGTTGGCGGCGTTGAGGCCGAGGTCGGGGGCGCGGATGACTTTGCCCGGGGCCATGAGCACGCCGCGTTCGACGGCGTGGTCGAGTTCGCGGACGTTGCCGGGCCAGGCGTAGGCGCGGAGCGTGTCGAGGGCGCTCTCGTCGAAGCCGGTGATCGCCTTGCGGTAGCGCGTGACGTGAGCCTTGAGGAAATGCTGGGCGAGCAGCTCGATGTCCTCGCGGCGTTCGCGCAGCGGCGGGAGGTGGAGCTGGATGGTGTTGAGACGGAACAGCAGGTCCTGGCGGAACTTGCCGGCGGCGACTTCGCTGGCGAGGTCGGCGTTGGTGGCGGAGATGAGGCGGACGCTGGCGCGGTAGGTGCGCGAGGAGCCGACGCGCTCGAACTCGCCGGTCTCGATCGTGCGCAGCATCTTCGCCTGCTGGCTGAGCGGGATGTTGCCGATCTCGTCGAGGAAGAGCGTGCCGCCGTCGGCGAGTTCGAAGCGGCCGGCGCGGTCGGCCTTGGCGTCGGTGAAGGCGCCGCGGACGTGGCCGAAGAGTTCGCTCTCGAAGACGCCCTCAGGGAGGCCGCCCATGTTGACCGAGATGAAGGGCTTGCCGGCGCGGACGGAGACGGCGTGGAGGGCCTGGGCGACGAGGCCTTTGCCGGTGCCGTTTTCGCCGGTGATGAGGACGTTGGCGTCGGACGGGCCGACGCGCGCGATGACGTCGAGCACGGGGCGCATCGCGGCGGACTGGGCGATGAGGTTGGGGCCGGCTTTGCCGCTGCCGCGGAGGAGTTCGTTTTCCTGTTCGAGGCGGCGGTAGGCGCGCTGGGCGGAGCCGAGGTCGATTTGGTTGCGGACGATGGCGAGGAGGCGCGGGTTGTCCCAAGGTTTGGTGACAAAGTCGCGCGCGCCGCGGCGCATGGCCTCGACGGCGAGGTCGACGCTGGCCCAAGCGGTCATGACGACGACGGGGAGGGAGGCGTCGAGCGAGGCGAGTTTCTGGAGGAGCTCGAGGCCTTCCTGGCCGCTGGTGGTGTCGCGCGCGTAGTTGAGGTCCATGAGCACGAGCGCGAAGTCGTGGGCCTCGACGGCCTTGATGACGGCGGCGGGCGATTTGACGGTCTCGATCGCGTAGCCCTCGCTCTTCAGCAGGAGCCGGAGTGCTTCGAGGACGTCCTGCTGATCGTCGGCGACGAGGATCCGGTGGGCGGGGGCGTGGGCCATGGCGATAGAGACGAAGGCGGGCGCGGCGGTGTCAAGGGGACCGGCGGGCGCCGGCTCAGGCGGCGAGCGGGTGGGCGGCTTTGGGTGCGGCGGCCGCGGTGACGGCGGAGTCGAGCGCCCGCGACCGGCGGCCGTAATCGGAGGCGAAGGTCGCCACGACGAGCGTGGCGGCGAAACCGCAGAAGACGGAGAAGGCGTCGAAGCCGGCGGGGAGCGCGAGACCGGAGAGCGCGGCGGCGAGGGCGCCGGGGACGGCGACGGTGGCGAGGAGCGAGGCGAGTTTGAGGGCGGTATGCATAGGAATCGGTGGTGTGCGGACCCTTTTGCAGCGACCGTGCCAAGACTTTGGATATATCGTAACCTAATTGGTAAATAGCGTATTGCGAAAAATCACGGCCCGGCGACCGTCGGCAAAGAGGCGAAAGTGTGCGGCGGGCGGGATGGGCGAATCCCGCGAATGGGACGGCATCGGAAAACCGGATACCGCGCGTGCGGAGCAGGACGCGGAGCGGGGAAGCGGAGGCTACGTAGACGCGCTAAGTGTTTCTGCGCGGTCGGGTCCCTTGACCCCGGTGGGGCGGAGCAACGTTTTTTTGGGCGAAACCCGCGCCCGAGTGCAGCCCAGGAGATACAGTCGCCCGAGACGAGCCGCGTTCACCTTGGTCGAGGTGACGGTGGCTGCCGGCGTGATGGCGCTCGCGCTCGTCGGCATGATCCAAGTCGTGGTCTCCGGCTCCGAGATGCTGGACGTGGCGCGCAAGCAGACGATCGCGACGCAGATCATCCACGGGCAGATCGACCAAATCCGGCTGCTGACGTGGACGCAAGTCGGCGCGCTGGGTTCGACGGACACGATCGCGCTGCAAAGCGGCGACGACAAGACGTCGGGGCGGATGTTTATTTTCGGGTCCAACCTGCCGGTGATCGCGAAAGGCTTCACGCTGACGCGCACGATCGCGACGGTGCGGACGGATCTGAAGGAAGTGACCTTCACGGTGACGTGGAAGGGCAACACGGGCCGGGCGCACACGCGGACCGGCTCGACCTACGTGGGAAAGAACGGGCTCTATGTCTCCTACCAGCGTTCCTAGACCGGCGCGTCGCCGGGCATTTTCGCTGGTGGAGTTGATGGTGGCCCTGAGCCTCGGGGCGATCGTGAGCGCGGGCGTGTTGGCGGCCTATCTGTTCGTGGGGCGGAACCTGACGCGGCTGGTGAATTTCCAGTCGCAGGAAGTCGAGAGCCGGCGGACGTTGCAGCATTTCACGGAGGATGCGAGTTCGGCGATCACGTTGACCACGGCCACGGCCTCGTCGCTCGCGCTGACGAAGCCGACGGAATCGGGCACCACGGCGGTGGCCTACGCCTATGCGTCGGCGGCGGGGACGTTGACCCGCACGGACGGCGCGGGCTCGCGGGTGATTTTGACCGGGCTCACGTCGCTGACGTTTTCCTACTACAACGAGGGCGGCACGGAAATCGCGGGCAACCCGCAGAGCGTGAAAGCGGTGGAGCTGTCCTTTGCCTCGGCGAGCGGCAGCGCGGCGAGCGGCACGAAGGCGAGTTATACTACGGTGTCGCCGCGGGTGGTTCTACGGAACAAGCAGACGTTGCAATAAGCCGGCGCGCGGTCACTCCGTCGGGTCGCCGTCCCGCCATGCTGAACCTTTCGTTTCTCAACCGCCGCGCCCAGGGGGCCGTGCTGTGGAACGCGTCGGACCACACGGTGCAGCTCGCGCGGCTGGGGCGGCTGGACGTGCGGCCGCTGGTTATCGAGGCGATGGCGGAGTTTGCGCCGGGCGACGACGCGGAGATCGCGGCGTGGGTGCGCGGGGGCGCGCCGGAGCGCGGCGGCGGTTTCAAGCCGGGCTATTGCGGATTTCACCCGGCGGACCGCGTGCTGTGGCGCGACGGCATCAACGCCAAGCGCCTCGCGGAGCCCGACTACCTGCCGGCGCTGCTCGCGGAAGGCGCGAAGGTGCCGGCCGGCGCCGAGTGGCACGTGGCGGCGCTGAATCCGCTCGAAGGCGAGACGCTCACGCCCACCTCGCTCTCCCGTCCCGGGCTGGTGCTGGGCGTGCCGCTCGCGGCGGTGCGGGAGCAGCAGCAGCGTCTTCGGCGTGCGGGGGTGCGGCCGCGCCGGCTGGAAGTCGGCAGCGTGACGCTGCTGGGGGCGCTCACGCGCTACATGCGGGAGACGGCGTATCCGCACGCGACCGTGGCCTGCGAGATCGGCCTCGGCCAGACGCGCGTGTATTTCCTGGCCAAGGACGGGGTGCACACGCCGGCGACGTTGCCGCACGGGCTCGTGTCGATCATGGAGGCGGCTATGAAGGAGCTGGAGTTGCCGGGCATCGCGGCGGCGCGGGATGCGTTGTTTGCGCCGACGGACGAACTGCGCGGCAAGGGCCGGCGGTTGGTGCGCATGCTGACGCGGCACCTGAAGCCGGCCATCGACTATTTCGAAATGCAGACCGGGCAGCCCATCGGCGCGCTGCATGCGGCGCATCTGCCCGCCCCGCTGGGCTGGCTGGAGGAAGCGCTGGGCGAGGCGGTGGAGCTGGAGTTCTTCGTGCCGGACACCGCGGCGTGGCTGAAGATGGCGGGGCTGGAATTCGCGCCGGGACTACCGATGCCGCCGCGCCCGTGGTTCCAGGCCTTCGGCCTGGTCGGGCAACTGGGGGGAGGCGCCGCCGAATGAGCCAGGAACAGCCCGATCCGCTGGCGCTGGATCCGCGGTGGCACGTGGACTGCCGCATCGAGGCGGAGCTGCCCGAGGACAAAGTCATCGGGAAACGGTTCATCATCCACGCGGCGTTCGTGGCGGCGGCGTTGTCGGCGCTGACCTACACGGGTTGGCTGGGTTTCGTGACGCTGAACCTGCGCCACCAGATCTCCGACTGGGATCAACGGATCAAAGACAACCGGGCCGAGGTGCGCGAAGTGCAGGGGATGCAGCGCGACTATGCGGCCGACTCGGTGAAGATCGACCAGGCGCACCAGCTGGTGCGGCCGCAGCTGTATGTGTCGCGTTTCGTGTCGGATCTCGGCCGGACGCGGCCGGAGAAAGTGGCGATCGACACCATCGAGTGGAACGATTCGGGCATCGTGGTGCGCGGAAGCGTGCGGGAGAGTTCCGAGCGGGCGAGCCGGCTGCTGGCGGGCTACGTCGAGGTGCTGCGCAAGGACGAAAAGATCGGCCCGATCTTCCGCGAAATCGTGCTGACCGACCTCGATCGCGGCGGGGGCGCGGCGGCGGGCAACGCGGAGACGCTGCGCTACGAGATCAAACTCACGCCGAAGGGCACCGGATGAGCATGACGGCCGCCGAACTGTGGATGTGGGTGCGGCGCTGGCCGTGGTGCGTGGCCTGCGGCGTCGCGACGCTCGTGTGCGGGCTGGGCGCGTGGTTGCTGCACGACGAGATCGGCGTGCTGGAAGAGGTTCACCGCGCGCGCAGCAAGGAAGGCGAGGCGATGCTCTCGCTGCTGGTCGGCGGGTCGACCGTGCGGACGGAGCTGGCGGCGGTGCGCGAGACCGTGCGCCGCATCGAGGAGAACCTCGTGGTCGAGGCCAACCTCGCGGAAAACCTCTGGTATTTCTACAAGCTGGAGGAGCAGACGAAGGCCCGGCTGCCGGAACTGCACCAGCTGAGTTCGCCCGCGAACGACAAATCGCCGCTCTACCGGCGCGTGCCCTACAGCCTGCGCATCGCGGGCAGCTACGAGCAGGTGGCGTCGTTTCTCCTCGCGCTCGAAACCGGGCCGCGGCTCGTGAAGATCACGGCCTTCAACTACGCGCGCAGCGATCCGGGCGGCCAGGCGCTCAGTCTCGATCTCAGCGTGGAACTGCTGGGCAAACGATGAACGCCCGCCGCCGAGTCCGCGCCCTGTTTCTTGCCGCCGCGTTGGCGACGGCCGGCGGGAGCACGACCGCGCTCGCCGCCGAGCCGGCGCCGAAAACGGCGCCGAAGGACATCGCCCCGAAGGAGGCCGCCCCGAAGGCGGCCGGCAACCCCGCGCCGGCGAAGGGCTCGACGCCGCTGCCGATGGCCGGGCGTTTCAAACAGGTGCAGGAGCGCATCGCGGCGCTCTACCAGCACCGCAACGAACCGCCGCCGCCGCCGAGCCCGATCACCAATCCCTTCCGAAATCCCGGCGCGCTCATGCTCGGCTCGGACAAGCCGTTGAATTCGGATCCCAACGCGGCGAAGAAGACCGCACTGGCCGAAGGCGAGACGGCACCGCTGACGGATGCGGAGCTGCTGGAGCGCGGCGCGGAGACGCTGCGGATCAGCGGCATCTTCGAGGTGGGCGAGAAGATCTTCGTGGTGATCAATGCGCGGCCGTTCAAGCCGGGCGACGTGGTGCAGGGTTTCGTGCGCGGCGAGGCGGTGTTTCTGCGCATCAAGGAAATCGGCAAGCGCACGGTGACGTTCACGCTCAACAAGGCGGAGACGACGGTGGCGTTCTGAGCGGGGCGTGCGGCGGCCGGTGCAGTCGGCCGGCGAATCGGGCGCGGCGCGCGGCGGCGGGCGCCGGATCGTGCCGTGCTCACGACCTCCTTGGAGTGTGGACCACTGGGGAGGCTGGGCCGGTTTTCAGCAACCGGGAGAACCCCGGCCGGCGAATCCTCCTGCAAACGAGGCCGGCTCGGAGAGCCGGCCTCGCCGTGGAATAGGGCGGTCGTCGAGGGGCGCTGGTATCACTTGGCCTCGACCCACTGGATGGCGTCGATGACGACGAAGCCGTCGGTGCCGGCGTTGCCGATCTCGGCGTAGCCGGCCTTGCCGGCTTCGAAGCGGTAGGTGCCGACCGAAATGAACAGGTCCTGCAGCGGCGGCTTCTTCTTCTGGTCGATCTTCACGACGGTCTCGCCGTCGGCGTGTTTGATCGTGACGGGGGCGTTGGAGGCGCGGTTGGCGTTCCAGGGGTAGGCGACGAAGACCTCGTAGCGGCCGGCCTTGGGCAGCGCGGGCGTGAAGCGGGCGCGCTGGTTGCCCTTGGAGTCGTTGCCGTCGTGGTGGTATCCGGCATCGACATACGTGGAGTGCGCGGCGCTCTGGCGGTCGAAGCCGGTGCGGACGGCGTCGTTGTCGTCGACGACGACGCCCGGGAGTTTGGCGCGGGGGAGCACGATGCGGGGCGTGATCGGGGCGCTTTCGAAATCGAGCACCTGGCCGTCCTTTTCCAAGCGGGCCTTGAGCTTGGCGAGGTCGATTTTCTGGATGTCGACGCCCTGCTCGATGGCGTGGACGGCGGCGGTGGCGCTGCTCTGGCCGAGGACCATGAAGACGGGTTCCATGCGGATGGAGCCGAAGGCGATGTGCGAGGAGCTGAGGCAGGTGGGCGTGAGGAGGTTGGTGCACTCGGCGGCCTTGGGGCGGAGGCTGCGGAAGCTGATCGGGTAGGGGCGGACGCGGACCTGGACGTCGCCCTCGTTGCGGACGAAGCCTTCCTTGGTGACGTAGCGCTGGATGTTGTGGGAATCCATGTTGTAGGCGCCCATGCCGACGCTGTCGGTGACGACCTCGGTGCGGAGGCAGTTCTTCTCCGTCATGACGTAGTCGCTGATCATGCGGCGGGCTTCGCGGACGTAGAGCTGGCGGGGCCAGTTGCCGTTGTCGGTGAACTCATCCTTGGCGAGGCCGAGGCGCTGGAACTCGGCGCGGACTTTTTCGGGCACGCGGGGATTGTTCGCGAGGGTCCACATGAGGCCCTTCTGCCAGTCCTCGTGCGCCTGCCAGATCTTGGCGCGGGTGGCGTAGTCGGCGTCGGGGTAGTCCCAGTTCTGGCCGATGAAGTCGGTGCTGATGGCGTAGTTGTTGTTCGTATCCGTTTTCCGGTTCGGCATCCAGACGGGGTTCCACGGCACGCGGTGGTCGCCGGCCTCGAAGTTGCGGAGGAGGAGCTCGAACCAGCGCGGGTCGTAGTTGGCGGGTTTTTCCCAGGCGCGGCGGTTCTCGGGGACGTCCGTCGTGCACATGCGGAAGTTGTAGGCCTGGACCTTGCGGTCGCCGGAGAACTCGACGCCGGGGCCGTCTTTTTCGATGCCGGGGAGGAGGCCGCTCTTGGGGTCGCCGGGTTTGACGTAGGGATCGACCTGCTTGGTGAACTGGTGGCTGACGGCGTGGCCGGCCTGGACGCCGTTGATGGTCTCGCCGTAGACGGCATTGGCCTCGCGGCCGACGTGGTAGCTGACGCCGGCTTTGGCCAGGAGATCGCCTTCGTAAGTGGCGTCGATGAACATGGCGCCCTCGAAGGCGCGGCCGCTTTCCATGACGATGCGGACGATGCGCGCGCCCTGTTTGATCACGCCCTTGCCGGGTGCGAGGTCGAGGCGTTGGCCGCGGACGACGGTGACCTTGTCGGCGACCTCGCCGAGCATGGCGTCGTAGATCCGCGTCGCGACGTGGGGCTCGAAGGTCCACATGGTTTTCTCGTTGGGGTCGTTGGGGCCGCCGCGGCGGTTGACGTAGTCGGTGCGCGACTGGTGCTTCCAGGCGGCGGGGTTTTGGTAGTGCTGCCAGATGCGGCCGTAGAATTCGCGGGAGAGGCCGCCGATGGCGCGCTTGTTGCCGATGTCGGTGGCGCCGAGGCCGCCGGTGGTGAGGCCGCCGAGGTGCTGGGTGGGCTCGATGAGGACGGCGGTCTTGCCCATGCGGGCGGTCTGGATCGCGGCGGCGATGCCGCCGGAGGTGCCGCCGTAGACGACGACATCGTAGCGGGCGGGGGTGGCGGCGCGGAGGGAAACGGCCGCGAGGAGAAACAGGAAGAGGCGGGGCAGGCGGGTCATGGGCGCGACGGTGATTTTTTTCGCGCCGCGCGCCAGAATTACTTTCGCCGCGCCCGGGTCATTTGTGGCGCCCGTGGCGGATGATGTCCCAGACGACGTAGAGGCCGAGCAGCGCGGAGAGGAGGTAACCGACGATGCCGAGGGCGGGGTAGCCGAAGAGGTGGGGCTCGATGCGGGTGGTGACGATGAGCGAGGAGCCGATGATGAGGGCGCCGATGATCACGCCGAGGGTGATGCGGTTGGCGGCGATCTTCAGGGCGTCGTCGTGGTCCTCGAGGCCGTGGTGGCGGAGGTTGATGGCGAGACTGTCGTGCTCGAGGCGGCGGACGAGGCGGCGCAGCTCGAACGGCAGGTCCTGCAGGCCGAGGAGCGTGTGGCGGAGCATGTCGCGGGTGCGCTTGGCGAGGGCGAAGGGGCTGAGGCGGTCGCGTTGGAGTTCGCGCAGGACGGGCTCGGTGTGCGGGCGGAGGTCGAAGGCGGGATCGAGCAGGCGGCCCACCTCCTCGATGGAGATGACGGCCTTGGCCATGAGGGCGTAGTCGCGGGAGAGGGCGATGCCGTGCTGGCCGAAGATGAAGAGCAGGCGGAGCATG
>JBILLY010000108.1:0-9960 GCA_044375835.1 Opitutaceae bacterium | reverse complement strand
GGCCTCCGGCGTCGCTCTCGCCGAAGTCTACGACGAGGAGTCGCTCACCGCGCCCGTCCGCCTCGTGAATGTTTCCACCAGCGGCTTCGTCGGCACCGGCGACCAGGCCCTCGTGCCCGGCTTCGTCATCGGCGGCACCGCGCCGAAACAGCTCCTCATCCGCGCCGTCGGCCCCGGTCTCGCCCAGTTCGGCGTCACCGGCACACTCGCCGACCCGCAGCTCTCCCTCGTGCCGCTCGGCCGCGATTTCGCCGTCGCCGCCAACGACAACTGGGCCGGCGACGCCACCCTCGCCGCCGCTGCCACCGCGGCCGGCGCCTTCGCGCTCCCCGCCGCCAGCGCCGACGCCGTCGTCGTCGTCCGTCTCCCGCCCGGCGGCTACACCGTCGTCGTCTCCGGCGTCGGCTCCACCGTCGGCAACGCCCTCGTCGAGATCTACGACCTCGACCGCTGACGTCGCCGCCCCGCCCGCCGTCGCCCGCCGACCGCTCCACCGCAGGGCCCGAGGTTGCTCGGGCTCTTCGCGCCACGCCGCCCCGGCCGCGCCTTCACCGGCGCGGCCGCTTGTTTTTCACACCACCAGCGCGATCTGCACGCCGGGACCGTGCACGCCTTCGATCAAGATGCCTTCGACGTCCGCCGTCTTCGACGGCCCCGTCACCCAGATCACGTTGCGATCCGCGCCGAGCCCCGCGACCGCCTGTTGCACGTCGCCGAAAATCGCCGCCCGCTCCACCACCGCGACATGCACCCACGGCGCCAAGGCCCCGAGCCGCTGCGCCGTCGTCGCATCATTGAGAATGATCGTGCCCGATTCCGCGATCGCCCCCGCCGCGCGCGTGATGCCGAACGCGTAATCGTCGACGCGTTTGCGATCCAGATCGTGCTCGATGGTGAAATCCCCGCCCGCAAACCACGCCTGCACCTGCGGCCACAGCGCCGGATCGACGTAGCCGCGCAGCCATTTGTTCGCCCGCAGATGCGCCACGAGCGCCGCCCCGTCGAAGAACGCCACTCCGCCCACGCGCTTCAGCCGCTCGGCAAACAGCTCCGCCGCATCGCGCCCCGTGATCAGCGACCGCATCACCGCGATCTCCGTGTCGTAGGCCGGCAACGGCGCGCGTTCGCGCAGCGGCGCCAACGCGCCGCGCACGCGGGAAAGAATGGCTTCACGATCGTCGCTCATGGTCGTCCGGAAAAAGAAAACGCCGCCCAGCAGGGCCGAAACTCCCCGCCGCTCCAAGGCATTTCCTCGCCGGGCCCGCGGCGCCCGTTCGGTAGCGGCGGGCCTCCGTGCCCGCCGCCCCCAACCGGGCGCCCTGCGCTCACCGCCGCTTCGGCGAGAGCACCTTTTCGGTCGCCACGAGATAGAGGAAAAACGTCACCGCCGCGAACGGCACCAGCGACAACAGGTCCGCGTGCGCGCCGCCGTAGAACGGATTGTGCGCCGCCGACCACTTGGTCACCGCCGCGTCGAAATCCGTCATCACGCCGCCCGCCACCGCGATCACGATACCCGCGATCGCGCCGCCCGCGATGTAGCCCGACGCCAACAGCACGCCGGGGCTCTTGTCGCTCTCCGCGTCGAACTGCTCCTTCGTGAGATTCGCGTGCGACGCCAACCGCCGCTGCCGCCGGTCGATCAGCCAGCGCACCGCGCCGCCGAGCAAAATCGGCGTCGTCGCCGACAGCGGCAAATACACGCCCACCGCAAACGCCAGCGCCGGCACAAACGACATCTGCAGCGTCACCGTGATCATCACGCCGAGCAGCACCAGCGCCCAGGGCAGCTTCTGGTCCAGAATGCCTTTGATGATGTAGGAAACGAGCGTCGCCTTCGGCGCGTCGAATTTCCGCACCTCCGAACCGTCCGGCCGTTTCGCGTGCGTGCCGTTGATGCCCGGGTCGACCAGCCACACGGCTTCGCCGCGGTCGTTGACGAGATACTTGCCCGCCGGCGCGCCCGCGTCGTCCGTCTTGTGCCACGCGAAATACGTCGCCCCGTCGTCGCGCGCCTGCGGTCCGCGCAGCGCCTCGCGTTTCTCCAGCGCCTTCACGTCCGTCGTCAGCCCCGCCGGCGCCACCTGCTTCACCGGCACATAGACCGTCGCGGCGTCGTTCAACCGCAGCAGAATCGGCCCGAGAATCACCGCCGAACACAGCGCGCCCACGAGAATCGCATACTGCTGCAGCTTCGGCGTCCCACCCACCAAAAATCCCGTCTTCAGGTCCTGCGACGTCGTGCCGCCGTTCGCCGCCGCGATGCACACGATCGCGCCCACCGAGAGCGCCGTGACGTAGTATTTCCCGCCCGTCCACCCCACGAGCAGGAAGATCAGGCAGGTGAACAGCAGCGTCGCGATCGTCATCCCCGACGTCGGGTTCGAGGTGGACCCGATCTCGCCCGTCAGCCGCGACGACACCGTCACGAACAGAAACCCGAACACCACGATCAACAGCGCGCCGAGCAGGTTCATGTGCAGCGACGGTGCCAGCGTGATCGCCGCCATCAGCCCCACGATGCCGATCGCCACGAACTTCATCGGCAGATCCTGCGCCGTGCGCGGCACCTTGCCGCCCGCCGCCCCGCCCCGCGCCGCCGCCGCGTGCCCGCCGCCGAACGAACCCTTCAACCCGCGCCAGATCGCCGGCATCGCCTCGACGAGGCTGATGATGCCCGCCGCCGCCACCGCGCCCGCGCCGATGTAGAGCACGTAGGCGCCGCGCACTTCGTTGGGCCCCATCGCGCTGATCGGCACCGTCCCGGGCGCCAACGGCCCCGGAATCGCGTCGCCGAAGAATTTGATCAGCGGGATCAGCAGCAGATACGACAACGCGCCGCCCGCGCACATGATGCCCGCGATGTAGGGCCCGATGATGTAGCCCACGCCGAGCAGCGCCGGCGAAATCTCCATGCCGATCGAGCCGCCCTTGAACGGCGCCCCGAACACTTTTTCCGGGATATCCTTCCACCCCTTGAACGCCATCATCAGCGACTGATACGCCAGCCCGATGCCGAAGCCCGTGAAGATCTGCCGCGCCCCCGGCGCCTGGCCCAGCCCCGCCGCTTCCGCCGCCCGCATCTCCGCCTGCGCCGACGGCGACGCCACCGCGCGGTCCTCCGCGTTGGCCCCCGCTTTCAGCACCGCCGCGCACGCCGTCCCCTCGGGAAACTTCAGCACGCCGTGATCCTCCACGATGTGCGGCCGCCGCAGCGGGATCATCATCAGAATCCCCAGCAACCCGCCCATCACCGCGACGAGCATCACGCGTGTCAGTTCGAGGTCGAAACCCAGGATCATGATCGCCGGCATCGTCACGCCCACGCCGAACGCGATCGACTCGCCCGCCGACCCCGCCGTCTGCGTGATGTTGTTCTCCAGAATCGTCGAGTCGCGCACGCCCGCCTTCGACAGCCCGCGGAACAGCGCCAGCGAGATCACCGCCACCGGAATCGACGCGCTCACGGTCAGGCCGACTTTGAGCACGAGATACAGCGACGACGCACCGAACACCATGCCCAGCACCGCGCCGGTCAGCACCGCGCGCAGCGTGAACTCGCGCATCGCCACGTGATCCGGAATGAAGGGCTCGAACGGCTTGGGTGTGCTCATGGGGGAAAGTTTTTTCGGCCTGCGGCCACCGGGCCTTTCGCCCGGACACCGTTGGCGCCCCTGTCATTGCGTGAACCCCCGCCCCGAAGCAACCCACCTGACGGCTCCTCCGCCCGATCCGCCGCAATCCAACGGTGGGCCGAGCGCTCCGCGCCCGGCATTCCGCACCCGCCGTCGTCGGAAGCCACGATCGCACACCCATCGCCACCGCGCAGTCCCGCACTCGCCGCCCTCCCCAACCTTGCTCCGTCACCGCCCCGCCCCCCGTCTTCCGTCCTGAGCGCCGTGCTCTCCGCTCCAGCCTCTCAGCTCTCCGCCCCTCCGCTCAAATCCCTGCCACGCTCCTCCTTCTCAGCTCTCAATTCTTCCCCGCCTTCGGCCGGCTTTTCATCCATTTCCGGAATTCTCCCCCGCGCCACGCCGGCAAGGCCCGTTTCGCCGCCCACGCCTGCAACGCCGGCACCGGGATCAGTTTCGTCGGCACGTAGTTCATCAGCTTGCCGCCCGCCAACGCCGCTTTCCACGCCGTAGGCTGCGACGCCATCAACGCCCACGCCCCCATCGGCGGCGTGCCCGGCGACGGCACGTTTTCCTCCTTCGCCCGGGCGCGCAGCCTCAGCAGCAGGTCCGGGATCGGGATGTTCACCGGACACACTTCGTGGCACGCGCCGCACAGCGACGATGCCTTCGGCAGGTCCGCCTTCTGCGGAAACTTGTCGCCCATCAGCAGCGGCGAGAGCACCGCGCCCACCGGCCCCGGATACACGCTGCGATACGCGTGGCCGCTCGCCTGCCGGTAGATCGGGCACACGTTCAGGCACGCGCCGCAGCGGATGCAGCGCAAAATCTCGCGGCACTCGCTCGCCAGCACTTCGGTGCGGCCGTTGTCCACGAAGATCACGTGCATCTCCTCCGGGCCGTCCGGCTGCTCCGGCGACTTCGGGCCGTTGATGAATTCCGTGTAGACCGTCAGGTCCTGCGCCGTGCCCGAGCGGCCGAGCAGGTTCAGCAAAATGCCCAGGTCGCGGTCGCGCGGCACCACCTTCTCGATGCCGATGAGCGCGATGTGGCACTTCGTCGCCGCGAGGCAGAAGCGCGAATTGCCCTCGTTCGTCACCAACACCATCCGCCCGCTCTCCGCCGAAATGAAATTCGCGCCCGTCAGCCCCACGTCCGCCGCGAGATACTTGTGCCGCAGGAAATGCCGCGCCCGCCGCGTGATCGTCTCCGGATCGTCGTTGTAAGCGCCCAGCCCTTCCCGCTCGAAGCTCGTCGCGATCTCCCGCCGGTTCTTGTGGATGATCGGCCGCACGATGTGGCTCGGGTGGTCGTCGTCGATCTGGATGATGAATTCGCCGAGGTCCGTCTCCAGCGCCTCCATCCCGTGCTTCTCCAAAAAGTGCGCCAGCTCGATCTCTTCGCTCACCATGGTCTTGGCCTTGACCATCTTCGTCGCGCCGCGGGCCTTCATGATCGAGAGCACCGTCTCGCACGCGCTCTCCGCCGTCCCCGCCCAGTGCACCTGCGCGCCGTTGGCCTTCAGCTTCGCCTCGATCTGCGGCAGCAGTGTATCCAGGTTCTCGATCGCGTGCTGCTTGATCTCGCCCGCCAGCTCGCGCAGCCGGTTCGGATCGGCGAACTGGTCGAAGAGCAGCTTCGTCCGCTTCTCGTGCGTCGTCTTCGTGCTCTGGTAAACCGACGCGCGCGTCTCCGCCTTCAGCTCCGCCGAAAACTGGTCGATCTGTTGGAAACGCATGGGAAGAAAAGGTGCGGGCAGCGGTTCGCGGGTAGCGAGTAGAAAGTCGGTTCGCGGCTCGGCCCACGTCACAGCCTTTGCCGGCTCATCACTTGTCGGACGTCACAGGTCACAGGTCGCTTTCCCCGCCACTCATCACTCATCACTCGTCACTCATCACTCATCACTTTGCCTTCAACGCATCCCGCAGCACCTGCGCGAGGTGCAGCGTCTTGATTGGCTTTCCTTCCTTCGCCGCCAGTCCACCCATGTGCATCATGCAGCTCATGTCGCCCGACACGAACACGTCGGGCTGCGCCGCGCGCACGTGGTCGAGTTTCAACGCGCCCATCGCCGTCGAGATGTTGGGAAACGACACCGAAAACGTCCCGCCGAAGCCGCAGCACTGCTCGCCCTCGCCGAACGGCACCACCCGCACGCCCGCGATCGCGTTGAGCAGCGTCAGCGACGCCTCGCCGCTCTTCGTCCCGCGCGAATGGCACGAGCGGTGAAACGCCACCGTCGCCTCGTAGCGTCCCGGCCACGTCGTCACGCCGAGCCCGTTGACGATGAAGTCCGCCAGCTCCCACGTGCGCCGGCCCAGCGCCTCCACTTCGCCCGCGTCCGGCTCCTTCTCGAATTCCAGCACCGCGCCGTGAAACATCATCGCCGCGCACGACCCGCTCGGCACCACCACCGGATCCTCGCCCGCAAAGGTCTTCACCGTGTGGCGCACGACCTTGCGCGACGCCGCCCAGTCGCCGCCGTTGAACGCCGGCTGCCCGCAGCAGGTCTGCCCCTCGGGAAACACGACCTCCACTCCGAGGTGCTCCAGCACCTCGACCGTCGCGGCGGCCACGTCGTCGTAAAAAGCGTCGCACAGGCACGTCGCCATGAGCTGCACGCGCCTGCGGGTGATGGGTCTGCGCTCGGTGTTGAGCATGGGAGGACCAAGCGAGCCGCGCCCCCCGGACCTTGCAACCGAAAATCCCGCCCGCCGCCGTGCGCGTCGCCCGCCACCGTCGCGGCGATGTATGTCCCCGCCCTTGTCGCCAACGGCCCCGCTGCACGCCTCGGCGCCGGCCCCGACCTGCTCGCCGCCACCCGGGTTTCACCGCCGACGGCCCCGCCGGACCCTCGCCGGCCGGAACCTCGCCCGCGCCGCTGACGCGCCTCTCCGCCCGCCGCGCTCCGTGCGCTATGCCTGCTTCCGCGCCCCCCACGCCGAATCCGCCGCCAGATGCGGCACCACCACCACGCGCCCCGTCGCCCGCCGCAGCACGACCATCGTCGTCCCGCCCACCACCAGCTCGCGCAACGCCGTGTAGCCGTGCGACCCGACCACCACGTAGTGCGCCCCGACTTCCTCCGCCTGCGCCAGAATCTGCTCCGCCGGCCGCCCCGCCACGCACCGCGTCTCGACCGCGATCCGGTCCCCTTTCAGCCGCCGCTGCACCTCGTTCAACCGGTCGCGCGCCCCCTTCATCCAGGCCTCGGTGAAGTGCATCACCTCGTCGCTCACCAGCGCGATCTCCCCCACGATCGGCGGCGGCGGCACCACGTGCAGCACCACCACCCGCGCCGCATAGGCCCGCGCCAAGATCACCGCCTCGTCGATGACACGGCGGCTCACGGGCGAAAAATCGATCGGCGCGAGGATGGTCTTCATGGGCACGCCGTCACGCTCCGGGGTGGGTCGGCGGGGCTGGACCACTCTAGCCGGCGCACCCGCTACCCGCTTCGCGCCGCTTGCGCTATCCTGCGCACGGTTTGCGACGGCCGCGCTTCGCCCCGCTGCATCCCAACGGGTGTCGTCATGCGCCGCCGCCCGCCGTCGACTTTCCGGTCGCGCGCCGCTCCGGTTTCGTCCAGCTCTCCTTCGCCTCGCGGTCCGTCCGCTTTCCCGCCGCCCCGTTTCCCACCCGTCGCGCCCTGCGTTCCGCCCTGCCGCCTGGTTTCCGTCTGCTGTCCACCCGACTCCCCCCGCCCATGCCCCGCGTTCTCCGCTTCCGCCGATCTCTCCCGCCGCACCGCCGCGCCCCGGTCTCCGCCCTGCGCGGCATCGTCGCGGTCCTCGCGCTCGCCGCCGCCGTTGCCGTTGCCGCCCTGGTGCCGGAGGCCCGCGCCGCCGCCGAACTGCCCGCGTTTCCCGGCGCCGAGGGCTTCGGCCGGCTCGCGCGCGGCGGCCGCGGCGGCGATGTCTACACCGTCACAACCCTCGCCGACTCCGGCCCCGGCTCCCTTCGCGAGGGCATCCGCTCCGCCCGCGGCCCGCGCACCATCGTCTTTGCCGTATCCGGCACTATCATACTCCGCAGCGCCCTGCTCATCGACCGCCCGTTCCTCACCGTCGCCGGCCAGACCGCCCCGGGCGACGGCATCACCCTGCGCGACTACTCCGTCCAACTCAAAAAGACCCATGACGTCGTCCTCCGCTACCTGCGTTTCCGCCTCGGCGACGAAAACAAGACCCCCGAGACCAAGGGCGCCGACGACACCCTCGTCACCGACGACATCGAGCGTGTCATCATCGACCATTGCTCGCTCAGCTGGGCCATCGACGGCACGCACGACCTGCGCCGCGGCGGCCATTTCACCCTGCAGTGGTCGATCATCAGCGAAGCCCTCAACCGCAGTCTCCACGGCAAAGGCGCCCACGCCATGGCCGCCTCCTACCGCGACCTCAGCGGCCCGATCACCCTCCACCACAACCTCATCGCCACCTGCCGCGACCGCCATCCCTCCCTCGGCAGCGCCAAGGCCCCGCCCCGCCACATCGTCGATTTCCGCAACAACCTCGTCTACCACTGGACCAGCCCCGGCACCGCCAACTTCTGCGACCACTTCGTCAACTGCATCGCCAACCTCTGGCGCCCCGGCCCCTCCACCGATCCCGCCGCCCTGCCCATCGCCATGAAGGGCACGCTCCCCGACCTCGCCCGCGGCTACATGGCGGACAACGTCTTCGAGGGCCGCCCCGACCTCACCCGCGACAACTACGCCGCGCTCGATTTCCACCGCTGGCTCAAACCCGCCGGCAACTACGCCTACGCCGGCACCCTCGCCGATTGGCGCGCCCCCCCCCCCCCCCCGCCACCCAAACCGCCGTCGTCGCCGCCGAGCTCGTCCTCGCCCACGCCGGCGCCTCGCTCGTCCGCGACGCCGTCGACGCCCGCGTCGTCGACGACGTCCGCCACCGCCGCGGCCGCCTGATCGACTCGCAGCGCGAGGTCGGCGGCTGGCCCGCCCTCCGCTCGCTGCCCGCCCCGCCCGACACCGACGGCGACGGCCTGCCCGACGCCTGGGAAACCGCCCGCGGCCTCGACCCCCGCTCGCCCGCCGACGGCCCCCGCCTCTCCGCCTCCGGCTACACCCACCTCGAGGACTACCTCAACTCCCTCGTCCCGCCCGCGCCGCGCTGACCCCGCGATCCGCCCCGCCAGCCTCTTCGTCCGCACTCCCCGGATTCGCCGCGCGCCGCCCGGATTCGCCGCGCGCCGCCCGCACCGCCGGATTTCTCACCGCGCACCGTTCGCCCCCGCCGCCTGCGCTCGCCCGCGCCGTGCCCGTCCGCCCGCGCCCCGCCGCTCCTTCGCCCATTCGCCCGCACCGACCTCCGCATCCGCCGCCCACGCCCGCCCGCCCACACTCACCCGCCCGCCGTCGCCGCGGTTATCGCTCCGCCCACCGCGCCGTCGACGTCTCCGCCGCAAACGCCGCGCCCTCGCGCAGGTGCCGCACCCACTGCTCCGCCAGCCACGGCGCCCACGACGCCCCCCGCGCGCCGAGACCGCCCAACCACCCAAGCCGCCGCTCCGTCGGATGCCAGCCCGCGACCGGCTGCTTGTCCGGCAGATTTACCCGCACCCCCGCCCGCTGCCCCGTCACCGTCCACGGCCGCGTGCCCAACAATTCCCGCGCGCTCGCCTCCAGCGCCGCCCGCCCCGCCGCCGTCGGCGCCGCCTCGCGCTCGCCCGGCTCGTGCGTCGCCCCCACCCACGCCGCGCCGTCGCCCACCGGCAACACCCAGTGCCGCCGGTTCAGCACCACGTCCGGCGCCAACCCCGCCACCGCCGTCTCCAGCATCTCCCCGCGGGAAAACTCCGCCGGCACCGCCGCCCACACCGCATCGCCCGCCGCCGCCGCGCCGCGGCAATCCACCACCGCGCCGTCGGTCGCCCGCAGCGCCTCCGCCACCGTCATCGCCCGTTCCTCCAACCGGCCCTGCGCCCGCCAGCGTGCCCGCGCCGCCGCCAGCAGCGCCGGCAAATCCACCCGCGCCGCCCCTTCGATCCAGAAGCCGTCCGCCTCCGCCGCGCCCGCCCACGGCCCGAATTCCCCTCGCGCGCTCCGCTCCGCCCAGGTCCGCCGCTCCCGCTCGTCCGCGAAAAACCGCCGCACCCGCACCTCGCGCCACAGCGGCACGCCCAGTTCCGCCTCCAACCCGCGAAACATCTCCCGCGCCCCCGCCCGCAGCTCCGCGAACCGCCGCGCCGGCACCAGCCGCCGCCCCGTAATCGGATTCAGGATACCCGCCGCCGCCGTCGTCGCCGCCCCCGCGTGCCCCGGATCCGCGATGCGAAACTCCAAACCCGCCCGCTCGCACGCCCA
>JBILLY010000133.1:0-9043 GCA_044375835.1 Opitutaceae bacterium | reverse complement strand
CTTCTTCGTCCTCAGCGGCTTCTGCATCCACTATCCGTTCGCGCGCCGCGCGCTCGCCGGCGAGCCGCCCCCGGTCTGGCGCGACTACCTCCGGCGCCGCTGGCTCCGCATCGTGCCGGTCTACTGGGCCGCCTGTGCCCTCGGCGCCGTCTTCGTCGCCGCCCAGGTCCTGCAGCCCGCCCCGAGTCCGCTCCTGCTGCTGCACGCTTCCGGCTCGTGGACGGATTTTTTCATCCGGCTCAGCGGCCTCGCCGGCATCTGGCCGCGCGAGATTTTCGCCGGCAACTACATCCTCACCACCGTCACCGTGGAGATCTTCATGTATGCCGCCTACCCGCTGCTCCACGGGCCGATGCTCGACGGCCGCTGGCGCCGCGTCGGCCTGCTCTTCGTCGCCCTGCACGCGCTCGCGATCGCGCTGCTCGCCTGGTTCTCACCCTATTGGGTCTTCAACAGCATCTTCATGCTCGGCGTGTTTTGGTTCGCCGGCGCACTCGTGGCCCAGCTCCATCTCACCCGCCGCCTCCGCATCGCCGGCCGCTGGCTGCTCGCCGCGTGGGTCCTCTTCCTTATCACCAAGGCCGTCCCCCACTTCACCGGACTCAACCTGCTGAAACAGGCCGCCTGGTCGCTCGTCTGCGTGCTCGGCATCCTCTGGTGCCTGCGCTGGGAAAACCACGCCGCCCTCGCCGGGCACGCCGTCACCCGCGCCCTCCGCCGCCTCGGCGACCTGAGCTACAGCCTCTACGCCGTGCATACGCCCGCGATCATGCTCGCGACGTGGGCGCTGCTGCACCTCGGCGTCGCCTCCTACAGCCTTCAGCTCGCCCTCACCATGGCCTTCTCCGCGGCCGCCACCCTCGTCGTCCACCACGGCATCGAGCGCGTGTTCTACTTCCGCCGCAACGACCGCGGCGTCTCCGTCGTTTCCGCCGGTGCCAGCGGCGTGATCTCGAACACCTCCTCGCCGCGCTCGAGGTTCACGTAGCCGCCGTTGGCGTGCAGCTTCACCGTCGGGCCGCCGCCGTTGAGCGTGCCCGTCAGCTTCCGCTGCCCGACGCCGCCCGCCTCGATCTTCAGCGGCAACATCGCCTTCACGTCGCCCCAGACCGACGTCGCCTCGATCCGGCACGCCGAGGTCGGCACGAAGCTCGCGAAGATACTCCCGCCCGCCACCTCGACCACCGAGTCCTGCGCGATCTTCTCGGCAAACCCCACCGTCACGTTGCCCGCCGCCGCCTCCGCCCGCAGCGCCCCGTGCACCGTCAGCACCTCGATGTCGCCCGTCGTGTTCTTCAGCCGCGCGCTCCCGCCGATCGTGCCCACGCGGATCAAGCCGCTCAGCACCCGCGCCGTCACCGACCCCGTGCAGCGCGACACGATGATGCTCCCGAAGTCCACGCTTGCGTCCACCGTGCCGTCGATCCGCTTGAAATTCACCGGTCCGTTCTCGAGCCGCGCCTTCATCGCGCCCTTCAGGCTGCCCACCGTGATGCTCCCGTTGACCAACTTCACGTCCAGATTGCAGGTCCGCGGCACGCTCACGAAGAACCCCACGTCGACCCGCGCTTCCTCGCCCAGCGTCAACCGCAGGCCCGACTCCTGCGGATTGTGCGCCGTGACGGCGATGGTCCCGCCCTTCTCCCGGAAATCCAGTTTCACCCCGTCGATCATCCGCGCCGCTGTCCGCTCGTCCTTCGCGTCCGCCTCGATCGTCACCAACACCCGCACGACCGTCTCGTCGCTCTCCTCGATCACCACCGCGCCCCGGTTCGAATCGATCTTCAGCGTCCCGCCCGGTGCCAACGCGAACTCCCGCCGCACCTCGCGCGGCGCCGCCGCGCGCGCGTCCGCCGCCGCCGCGCCGCCGACCAGCAGCAGCGCCGCCAACCCGAACGCGGTCCGACGAAACGGGGAAAAGACGGAGATCATGGGGCCGCCACAGTGGGCACCGCCCGCCCGCCCGCAAGTTCCCCGCTCCCCGCGATTCTACGCCCGGCCGGGCGTAGCGTCCCGGCCGGCCGGCCGCCCGCCCGCCGCCAAGCCCCGCACCACCGGCGCCCCGCCTTCGGCTCCGGGCCCTCGGCTCTCCTGCTCTCAGCGCTCTGCTCCCCGCTGAAAGCCCCCACCGCCCGCCGCCTCAGTTCGCGCGGATCGAGATATTCCCGCCGCTCGACCGCAGCTTGAGCATGGGTCCGCCGCCGTTCACCGCGCCCGCCAGCCGGCTGCGGCTCTTGTTGGAGCCCTCCAGCGTGATCGTCAGCCCGTCCGCATCCACACTCCCGCCGCTCGTCGACGCATCCAGCCGAAACGCCGCCGTCTTGTCCACCGTCGCCGTCACGCTGCCGCCCGACGTGCTCAACTCGCTGTCGCCCGTGAGCGCACCGGTAATCTTGGCCCGCACACTGCCGCCGCTCGTCTGCGCCCGCAGCCGGCCCGAGGCCGAGTCGATCTTGATGCTGCCGCCCGAAGTCGAGAGCTCCGCCGCGCCCGATACCTTGCCCGCCGTGATGTTGCCGCCCGAGGTCTTGAGCTCCACCTCGCCGGTCGCGCCGGCCAGCGCCACATTTCCGCCCGAGGTCCGCGCGTCGACCGTGCCGCCCATCTGCCCGAGCGTGATCGAGCCGCCCGAAGTGCGCGCGACGACTTTGCCGTTGAGATCGCCGACGCTGATATTCCCGCCCGAGGTGTTCAGCTGCGTCGCGAAACCCGCCGGCACCGTCACGACAAACTCCACCGTCACCGGCGGCCACGACCCCATGAAAAAACCGCTGCCGCGCTTTTCGTATTTCGAAATCGCCGTCACATCGTTGCCCGCCTGCTCGAAGGTCAGCTCGAGCTTCTTCAACAACTCGTCCGCCTCCGCCTCGCTGCCGGCGCGGATCTTCTGTTTCGCGATCACGCGCACCGTGCCGTCGGCCCCCGGCGACACCTTGATCGCCCCGCCCTGCGTCTCGATGCGCACCGTGCCGGCCGCGGTGACCGGAAACGTTTTCTCGACCGAGCGCTCGATGGCGGCGTGGGCGACGAGCGTGGAGGCGGCCAGCAGGCCGGCGGTGCAGGACAGGCGGAACAGGGAAGTGCTCATGGAGGTGGAGGGTGGTTCAACAACCCGGGCAAATCGGATAAGTTACAGACCCGGCCAAAGATTTCCGAACCCGGTCCAGCAAGCCCGGCCGCCACCCGTCCGCCCGTCGGCTGGCCGCTCGCACCGCGCACCGCTCGTCCGCATGGGTGGCACGCCGGCCTGCGCCCGCGCTCCCATGATCGGGCTCTCCGCTCTCCACCCTCGGCTCCCCGCCGCCTTTGCCGCCTCACACTTTCGCGCTGTTGTCGCACTTGAAGTGCACCGCCGAGCGCCGGTGCGCATGCTGCCGCTGCGCCGAGGTCTCCGCCGGGTTGCGCCGCTGGATCAGAAAGCGTTGCCGCTCCTCCTCTTCCTCCTCCGCCGCCAGCGCCGCCACGCACACCATCGTCTCGGCCTTCGCCGGCAGCCGGTGCACGGGAAAGCCCGTGTGCCGCGCCAGCCAGCCCACCACGTCGCCCAGCGGATTCCTCTCTCTCGTCGAACTCATCCCCGCAGGGTCGCACGCCACGCCGCTTCGTCAAACCCCGTCAACGCCACCCCCGGCCCGATCGCGAAGGGCCGCTTCACCAGATTCCCGTTCCCCGCCAGCAGCGCCAGCGCCTCCCCCGCGCTCATCGCGTCCAGTTTATCCCCGAGCTTCAGGTCGCGGTAGTCGCGCCCCGCGGTGTTGAACAGCTTGCGCACCGCCCCGTCCTTCGCCGCCAGCATCGCGCGCAGTTCCGCCGGGGTCGGCGGCGTCTCGCGGATCGCCCGCTCCTCGAAGGCCACGCCCTCGGCGCGCAGCCATTTCACCGCCTGCCGGCAGGTGTCGCAGTTGGCCAATGTGTAGACGTTCAGTTTCGCACCCATGGAAATATCCCCGCTACTCCGCGCAGGTCCCGCCCCGTGTCCACGCCGAACCTCGCCCGCCCCCGGGTCCCTGCCCCCTGCCCCTTGCCACTTGCCACTTGTCACTTGGCCCTTGGCCCTTGGTCCTTGGCCCCTCGTTCCTTCCGTCCCTCCTCACTTCACCCAACTCGGATCCTGGATCACGAACTGCCAGCGCTCCCGGTATTGGCCCACCTCGCCGTAGAACTTCAGCGTCGCGCCCTCGGGATGATCGGCGCGCAGCTTGTTGCGCAGCGCCTCGTCGAAACTCCACACGTCGAACTGCTCGCCGCGAAACTCCACCGCCAGCCGCTGCCCCGGCAGCACCTTGCCCTCCACGCGCACGATTTTGCCCTTGTAGGCGTCGCTGCGCAGCTTCGCGTCCGCCGGCAGCGTCGCCGCGCGCAACGCGACTTTCTCCACGTCGACCTGCGCGCGCGCCACCTTGCGCGCCGCCGCCGGCGACGCCCCGTCCGAGCCGTTGCGCAGCGACACATATTTGTCCGCCCGCCCGTCCGGCACCGTCGTGAATTTGGCCGCGATCGGAAAATGATCCGAAAAACCCGTCCCGCTCTTGCCGTCGAAGGTCCACCGCACCGGCACGCCGTTGGCATCCGCGTTCAGCCCGGGAAATTTCGCCACGGTGAAAGAGTTGTCCACATACTGCACCCCGCGGAAATCGTAGAGGCCGCGCGAGACGATCAGGTGCATCAGCGTGCCCCACTCGCCGCGGAAGGTGTCGCTCCCGCGGTCCTCCGCCGGCAGCTCGAACCAGAGGTTGTAGAGGTCGCGCTGGCCGCGCACGGCGAGTTCGTTGCCCTGCGAGCGCAGCACATCGTTGATGCCCGTCGTTTTCATCGCCGGGTAACGCTGCCGCTGGTTGTAGTGCGAGTTGAGGTCGCCGCCGATGATCACGTCCGCGTTCGGATCGGCTTTGAAGATCTCGTCGAGCCGCGCGCGCAGCGTCTTGGCGTTGCCCGCCCGCGTCGTCTCCGTCGCCGTGTCGCTCGCGCCCGACTTCCAGTGGTTGGCAAACAGATACAGCGGCGCGCCGTCGACCTCCACCTGCACCTCGAGAATCGCCCGCGCGTCCACCGTCGGGTGCGACTTCGCCTGCTTCACCGGGAACCGCGTGAAGACCACGTTCTTGATCTCCTGCTTCCGCTCCGAGCCCGCCGCCGTCACGTCCTCGCCGGACACGATCCGGTAGCCCGTCATGCCCGCATCCGCCAGCGCCTTGGCCAGCAACGCCTCCGCCGGCAAATCGCCGACCGCCGGCGTGAACTTCGCCCCGAGCATCTCCGCCAGCGTCATCTTTGCGAACGGCGCCAGCAGCGCGTCGTAGTCCGGCGCGCCCTTCCCCGGCGTCTTGTCCGTCTCGATTTCGTTGAGCAGCAGCACGTCCGGCCCGCGGCCGTTCTCGAACTTCGCCACCACGCGCGCGATGTTCTGCAGCTTCGTCAGCGCGTGCGCGCGGGTGTATTTGGCCGGCTGGTAGTCCTCGTAGCTCGCCGTGCCGTCGAGGTCGAAGAGGTTCTCGACGTTGTAGCTCACGACCGTGAAGGGCCGCGCCGCCGCGGCGGAAAGACCGAGCGCACCGAGCAGCGCGCCGAGCAAGAAGCGTTTCATCCCGCGACTCTGGACGCGAAACCCGCCGCGTTTCAAGGAGCGCGATGCCCGGGCCTACGCGCCCTTGCCGCTCTCCCCGTTTGACCCGCCGCCCCGCCGCCGCCCATCCTCCGCGGTTCATGCCGCCGATTCTCGAAGTCAAAAACCTCCGCGTCGCCCGCGGCCGCGCCGTCATTCTGCCCGGTCTCGACTGGACCGTCGCCCGCGGCGAGCACTGGGTCATCCTCGGCGCCAACGGCTCCGGCAAAACCACCCTGCTCAAGGCCCTCTGCGGCTACCTCTCGCCCACCGGCGGCGACTTCTCGCTGCTCGGCCTGCGCTACGGCCGCTGCGATTGGCGCGAGCTCAAGCTCAAGCTCGGCGTCGTCACCAGCGCCTTCGCTCTCTCGATCCCGCCCTCCGAAGTCGCCCTCGAGACGGTCGTCAGCGGCAAATACGCCCAACTCGACCTCTGGCACGCCGGCACGCGCGCCGACCGCGTCGCCGCCCTCCGCATCCTGCGCTCCCTCGGCCTCGCCTACCTCGCCGACCGCGAATGGGCCTACCTTTCCCAGGGCGAGCGCCAACGCGTGCTCATCGCCCGCGCCCTCATGGCCAAGCCCCGCCTGCTCGTGCTCGACGAACCTTGCGCCGGCCTCGATCCCGTCGCGCGCGAGGACTTTCTCCGCCTCGTCGATCGCCTCGCCCGCCGCCGAGGCGCACCCGCCCTCGTGCTCGTGACGCACCACGTCGAGGAAATCATGCCCGCCTTCACCCACGCGCTGCTCCTCAAGGCCGGCCGCACCCATGCCGCCGGCCCGCTCGCGCGCACGCTCACGGCCGCAAATCTCCGCGCCATCTTCGGCGCCCCGCTGCGGCTCACCCGCCGCGCCGGCCGCTACCACCTCGCCCACGCGCGCGCCGGAGCGTAGCCCCGCCCGGCGCCGGCCTCGCCCGTCCCGCCCGCCTTACCTCTTCGCCGCCGGTGCCGGCGCGAAGATCTCCGAGAAAAACGTCCGCATGTGCGCCCACGAGCGCCGGTCCGCCGCCGCGTTGTAGCCCACGCCGCCGACCAGGTCGTTGGCCTTCGCGATCTGGTCCGCCTTCGGGTTCGTGAACGCATGGATCGCCCCCGCGTAGCTCACGAACTGGTAGTCGAATTTCCCCGCGTCCATCGATTTCACGAACGCCGCCAGCTCCTCCGGCTTGATGAAGGGATCCACCGCGCCGTGGCACACGAGGAACTTCGCCTTGTTCGCCTTCGCCGCCTCGGCCGACGCCGGGATCAGCGAGCCGTGGAAACTCACGATGCCCGCCAGCGGCGCGCCCGAATACGCCAGCGCCTGCACCGTCGCGCCGCCGAAGCAGTAGCCGATCGCCGCCACCCGCTTCGGATCGACGAGCCCCGAGCCCGTCAGCTGCGCCAGCCCCGCCGCCGCGCGCTCCGCCATCAGCGGCTTGCCGTAAAACTGCCCGGCCAGCTCGCTCGCCTTGGCCTTGTCCGTCGTCACCACGCCCTTGCCATACATGTCCGTCGCGAACGCCACGTAGCCCAGCCGCGCCACCTGCGTCGCCCGGCTCTTCGCGTAGTCGTTCAAGCCCCACCACTCCGGCACCACCAGCACGCCGGGCGCCGGCTTGTCGGCCGACACCTTCTCGTCGTCGTAAACCAACACGCCTTCGAGCGCCGTGCCCGCGTGCGTGTAGGCGACCGGCTTGGTCACGATCTTGGCCGAGGCGGACGCGACCAGCGCGGCCGCGAGAAAAACTGCGAGGGTGGATTTCATCCCCGCGACAAAACCGAGGCGGCGCCCCGCGTCAAACGGTGCGCCGCCCCGGGGAAACGCGTCGCGCCCGCCACCGGTCCGCGCCTACGCCGAAAACCCGCTCGTGATGTAGTTCTTCAGGTGCTCGGCCTCGGCCTTGTGCGCATCCGCCATCCAGCGCGTGATGTCGCCGATCGAGATCGTGCCGACCAGGTGGCCGCCCTCGATCACCGGCAGGTGGCGGCAGCGCTTCGTGGTGAAGATCGCCATCGTCTCCTCCACCGTCGCCTCCGGTCCGATCGTGATGAGATTGCTCGTCATCACCTCGGCCACCGTCGCTTTTTTCGGATCGAGCCCCGCACCGACGACGCGCCGCAACACGTCGCGCTCGGTGAAGATTCCGACCAGCCGGCCGATTTCGAGCACAAGCACCGAGCCGACGCGGTGCCGATTCATCTCCGCGACGGCGTCGTGGACGCTCATCGCCGGAGTCACGGAAAAGACATGCCGTCCCTTCCGGTCCAACAAAGCAGATATTGGAGCATTCATGGGGGTAACTCTGACAGGGGTGCGCTCACCCTGTGCCGGCCCACCGCCCCTGCAACTCCCAAAACCGCGCATTCCTTGCCGCCGTCGCGGCGCGCGCGCGGCCGTCGCTCAGCGCTCGTAGAGCGAAGCCGCGGCCGTGAAACCCTCGACCTGCGCCGCCGTGCGACCGGGGAACACCTCCACCCGCAGCCGCTCGCCGTCGAGCACCTGCACCAGCAGCGTGCCCTGCACGATGCCGCTGGAGCCTTCCAGCGGGCGCGGCCCGTCGATCAGGCCGAGCGGGATGAGTTCGTAGCGCACCGGCCCCGAGGCCCGCGAGACGCCTTCCGGCGCGGGGCCGTTGCCCTTCACGCCGAACTGCTTCGAGCCCGTGCCCGCGTAGTCGCCGAAGGAGACGATGGTTTTGTCCGCGTCGATGAAGTGCGGCGCGATCGACAGGTGGCCCACCCAATAGCCGCGGGGATTGTTGTTGCCGGAATAGCCGCCCGTGCCCTCCCGGAACCAATTCCCCGCCAGCCGACCCGCCGCGTCGTAGCCGATCCGGCCGCCGCGCGGCTCCGCCGTGCGCAGCATCTTCGCGAGCAGCTGCGACCGCACCGGCTCCGCAAACGCCGCCATCGGATCCACCGTGAACACTTTCCACGGCTCGGATTGGTAGAGTGCGGGCGTGAGGAAGCCGCGGTCCGGCCGCTGCAGGTCGACCACGCCGAAGTCGAGCGTCTTGCCGCCGACGGCGCCCACGCGCTGCCCGCCGCGCACCGCGATCCGCACCCGCACGCTCCCGCCGCGCGGCATCCCGCCCGGGATCTGCGCCAGCACCGCCGCATCGAGCGAATCGAGCAGATCGTAGTAGGTGAAAAACGTGCCGCTGTGCTCGAAGGTCAGCCGGTAGTCGTTGAATTCGCGCGTGCCGATGTCGCTCCCCGCGAGCGCCACGCGGTGCTGGATCGTCGTGATCACGCCGTCCGCCGGCGCAAATACCGCGTAGGTGCCCGGCGCCGCGTTGCGGTTCGCGCCCCACAGATACATGTGGTCCGTCGGCGTCACGTGCTCGTGCACCTTCAGGCCCATCGGCAACAGGTCGCCGAGGTCCGCGGGCGCGATCGGCGCGTGCGTGAGCGCCACCGCGCCCTTCGCGGTGGCCGTGATACCCCAGTTGCGCACG
>JBILLY010000107.1:0-9983 GCA_044375835.1 Opitutaceae bacterium | reverse complement strand
CGCCAGTTTCTACCTGCTCTCCAATACCTGCTCTTGGTGGCTCGATCCCTTCTACGCCAAAAGCGACGCCGGCTGGTGGCAGGCCCTCACCGTCGGCCATCCGGAGTACCCGCCGACCTGGTGGTTCTTCCGCAACACGTTGCTGGGCGACCTCGGATTCACGGGCCTCTTCTGGCTCGTTTGCCGGCGCGAACTCCCGGCGCCGACCAAAGCCGAAGGCCGGGCCCTGCCGGAGCTGCGCTGAGCGTCCGATTCACGCCGCGCAAAACTCCGCGCGCAGCGCGGACTCCGGCTCGGGCGGGCCGCCGGCCGCGGCCGCCGTCAGCCGGACACCAAATTCCACGGGGCGCGGGAGGGATGGGTCAGCAGGCCATTCGCCCCGTCGTCGTCCGTGAAGCGCTCGGTCTGCGGATCCCACGCCAGCCGGCGGCCGCGCTGGATCGAGATATGGGCGATCTGGCCGAGGGTGCAGGTCCGGTGGCCGACTTCCGCATCCGCCATGGTCGGCGTGCGCTCGAGGATGCCGCGGACGAAGTCGTCTTTCTCGGAACGCAGGGGAAATCGCCGGTCGGAAGCCTTCAGCGGCAGCCGCAGGATTTCGGGCCGGCTGGCCTGCAGCCCGCCCGCCCCGAACCAATTGGCGTGGATCCAACCCTCGTCGCCCTCGACGCGCACGTAGGCGTTCTTGGCCGTGCGGTAGTCGATCGTCACGCCGTTCGCGTAGCGGAACTGGGCTTCGAACGAGAGCAGCACATTCCAAAGTCCGGAACCGGGTTCAGGAAACTTGCCCCGGGCCTAAACCGACACGGGGCCGGTGCGCTCCGCGTCTCTTCTTATCATGATTGGGATTTTCAGGCGTTTTTCGTGACCAAAAATCGAGTGTGCTATTCTTCGGATTTACCGTTGGACAGAGTGAGTAGGGTTGAGTTGATGGTTGGCGTATTCCTCTTTGTGAATCGCATGTTTCGTTGGTCAGCTGGGATCGTTTTGTGTGAGTTGGGCGTTAGGCTGGACTGTGATGGTTGAGATTCGGATGACGTCCCTTTTCACCAAGTTGAAGTAGCGTACGTCTTTGATTTGAAGGTGCAGACCATGGTTGTTGCGGAGGTGCTCCATGATGCGGTCGAGGTGTCTCCCGTGGATGGTGACCTGGTGCTCAGTCAGCGTGAGGGTGAGGACCTCGGGGCCGAGTTCCTTGCGCCACTGCCAGCGATAAAGCCACGTGAGCGGAAAGCCCTCCGTTGTGCCGTCGAGCTGGGTGAGCACCAAGGTGCGGTGCCCGTCGTCCGATTGACAGCACCCGGGATCAGCTGGAGGTGAATGATCGTTGCCGCCGCCGCGGTGCGATGCATTTGTGCGGTATCGATCCGGTGGGCGCGGCAGTCGGCGAGAATCGTCCGGCCGGTCGGGTCGTCGCCAATGAGCCCGACGCCCGACAAGGGGAATGGCGCACCGAGGCAGGCGAGATCCTTGAGGATGTTATAGGGCGAGCCACCGTTGCCAGAAGACTCGGATACGATGGTCGCCAACGCGTCCTGCGCGGGCCAAGCATCGACGATCTTCAGATGATCGACAATCCAGTTTCCACCCGCGATGACTCCGGAACGCATGGTGCGATGTTGTTTCCAGTGTGGAAGACGACAAAGTGAGATTGTAGTGATGACAGCGCGGAACGGGTTGTCGTCAGCGCGTCCTGCCTCGGAATCACACCGTGCTGATCTTCCGCTTGGCGTGATCGTAGAGGGTTTTCTTGCCGGTGTCGTAAGAGATTACGGCCATCAGGACGGCGATGGCGTGCTGGTAACCGGCGTCGATCGAGGCGTGTGGGGTCTCCCCCGTGCGTATGCACTGCAGCCAGTTGAGGAAGTGGTCGGGGCGTTCGATCGGCGTCACCTCCACCTTGCCGCGGATCTTGCCGTCGCGCTTGGGGCCGCCTTCGGCGCTGTAGGTGGCCGCGAAATTCTGGTGGACGAGCGTGGCGTCCCCATCTCCAACGCCGCCGTGCCGGAGAATGCCAACAACATCGTGACGCGGCGACATTATGTGCGGCCCGGCTCGTTCGAGACCTACTACCCCGGCGACGCACGCGATCCAATCCGGGTATCAATTGGCGGTAGAAACTACCGCAGCGTGAACGTAAACCTGAATCTCAATGGAGGCGATGTGACCAGGGAGATCACTTCCTCAATGCTGGCTACCCAAAGTTATTTCTGGCGTGACCGCGTGGTCGTCACCTCGGGATTGCGCGTGGATCGGCTTCGCTTCGATCTCCATGGTGGAAGTCGCTTGCGGGCGGACGACCCGTTGGTCACTTCCGGGCAGGAAATCGCCAACACGTGGCGCTTCACGTCGGATGTGACTTCCAGCTACTCCTACCAGCCAACGACCGGCACACTCGGTGCGGTTTGGCACGTTCGTCCGCAGATCTCGCTGTTCGCCAACTACGCCAACAACATCTCGCAGCCGATCTTCAACGCGCTGCTGCTCGTCGGCCGCGGGCTTCCCGCGCCACCCGATGGCGAGACACATGATGCTGGCTTCATTCTCAATCTTTTCGAGGGGAAAGCCACGATGCGCGCGACGGCCTACGAGACGTCTTTTCAGAATTTTCCCAACGTTTCGCTTTCAGGAGCAACCGGTATCGACATCACCACGCCGATGTCACGCGTCACACAGGCCTTGTTCGACAACCGTCTCATTTCGCAGGCCGAATACGATGCGCATCACCTCGCGACTGCCGGAAACGTCCGCGGATTGTCCGATCAGCAAAGCCGCGGCTACGAGGTGTCGCTCTCATTCAATCCTGTGAAGAGCCTAACCGCTCTCGCCAGCTTCTCTTGGACCGATTATCGAAACAGCAATATATTCCTCCGGTTTGAGGATTGGTTCGCTGAGGAATCGCGTCTTCTTCTCTCCCGCGCGGGCAACACCGGTATTGTCACCACTGCCGGCCTCACCGTGCCGCAGGAATTGTCCGCCATCCCGGCCGTGGTCGCCGACGGACGCGATTTTGTTCAATACAGTTATCCGCTTACTCGGGAAAAAGTCTCTGAAATTCAGGCGGTCTTGAATGTGAATCGGGCTCAGCCTATTTCCATCTGAAGAGCCAGCTCTGGGACCGAGCAGAAATGGAGCGGGACGCTATTCCGCCCGCGCTACGTCGCCGGCCGCGCACATCGCTCGTGAAGTGCGTCCAAGCGTTGGCGGGCATGACAAAAACTCACCCTCGAAGTGTTAGCCCGCGCTACCGCGTGCCCTGAAGTCATGCAGCCTTACCTCAATCGACACGCGACAGAATACCAAAATAATAAAATACATAATACCAAAGTAGATTTTGACAAGAAACCAAGCTGAAATACGGTGCCGCTATGCCGGTTAATCCCCAGCGTGACCTCGCGGAGGCCCTGCGGCGCGCGCAAGCCGCGGCCTCGTCCCACATCCTGCGCACGGCGCAACTGTCCCGACGGGACCGCACGCTGCTGCAACAGCGAGGGTTTCTCATCGAAATCATCAAGGGGTGGTATGCCCTGACGACCCCGCAGGCCCAGCCGGGTGACAGCACGTTCTGGCATCTCCATTTTTGGGCCTTCGTCTCGGCTTATTTGCAGAAGCGCTACGGTCAAGGCTACTGCCTTTCGCCGGAGCATTCCCTCGACCTCTGGACGGCAGGCACCCAGACCCCGAAACAGCTGATCGTGCTCACGTCCCGTGGCGGCGTGTTCACGCTCAAGCTGCCCAACGGCAGTTCCATTTTGCTTTATCCCAACCGCAAGAGCCTGCCCGCCGCGACCGAGACCAAACAAGGCGTGCAAGTGATGCCGCTTGCGCTGGCGTTGATTCGCACGACCCCAAGCTATTTTACCCGGTCAGCCACCAGCGCCGAACTCGCGTTGCGCATGGTGCGGGTCGAAGAGCTTTCGCGTGTCCTGTTGGCCGTTGAGGTAAATGTTTCCGCGGCCGGACGCATGGTCGGTGGCTTGCGGCATCTCGGCTTGCCGGAATCAGCCACCCGCTTGGAAGCAGACCTACTCGCCGCCGGGATCGCGATTAAACCGCAGAATCCGTTTGCAGAACCCGCCCGGCTGCCGGTTGGGGCAGTCTTGCCGTCTCCCTATGCGGGACGGATCGGAGCGATGTGGTCGCGAATGCGGTCTGACGTGCTGGCGCATTTTCCCGCTCCGCCTCGCTCGATGCCGGATGAATCCCGCTATCTGCAACGCGTAAACGAAATCTACACGCATGACGCCTATCATTCGCTTTCCATCGAAGGCTATCAGGTCACACCGGAACTGATTCAGCGCATCGCCGACGGCGCGTGGAATCCGACCGAAAACCCGGAAGATCAAGGACAGATCAATGCGATGGCGGCGAAGGGATATCGGGCAGCGTTTAATCAGGTGCTCTCCAGTTTGGGTGATGTGCTGCGCGGCCGGTCGCCGGGCAAAGTCGTCGATCGTGACCTGCAGAGTTGGTATCGCGCGCTATTCAGCCCATCTGTGCAGGCCAACATCCTGCCCGCGTCCGCGCTCGCAGGCTACCGTGAACGGCGGGTGTTTATCCGGGGTTCGGACCACGTCCCTCCTGCTATTGAAGCCGTCCCGGCCTCAATGGAAGCGCTCTTTGACGCCCTCGCCAAAGAGCCCTCCGCAGCGGTGCGTGCGGTGCTCGGTCACTTCGTCTTTGTGTTCATCCACCCCTATGCTGACGGCAACGGACGTATCGGCCGGTTCCTCATGAACCTCATGCTGGCCTCCGGCGGTCATAGTTGGACTGTGATCCGGGTAGAGCGGCGAAGCGAATACATGGCGGCCCTGGAAAAAGCGTCGGTCCAAGGCGAGATTGCCGACTTTACCAAATTCGTGGCGGGAGAGATGAAGGCCTCGGCCAAGCTCAAGCCCTTTCGTCGTCAAAAAGGTTCGATCTCCTGATGCGGCACAGGTGCGGCGAACGATTTCTTCGCGGTGAAACCCACTACAACGCTGTTGAGCCCACTCCGGCACGCCTGCGGAATTGGCACGTGCGAGGCATAATCAGCCGCTTGATCGGATCGCTGATTTTTGGTTGCCACAAGGTTGCCAGAAATAGTGTTTTTGGCTTCACTTCTGAAAACGTAGGTGCCACCATTTACCTGTTCTAAAACACTAACAATCAACTAAGTCTGCGACAACGCGTGATTTAGCTTCAGCGGCCAAAATTGGTTCGAGTCCCGTTGGCCGCCCCATTCTCAACGGGACGAGAACGAAGTTCGACGGAGCGCGCAGCGCGGAGAAGGGCGGTGCAGCAGCAACGGCGTAAGACGCTTGGGCGAAGCCCAACCAATCCCGTTGGCCGCCCCATTTTGATAACGAGGAAGTTACGAAAAATAAGAGCGTAACTGGCAACGTCCACTGGCAACATGGTGTTTAATGTTCATGGGGGTTCGCGGTGGCTAACGCCTTAAGAAATGGAGGCGTGCGGCTTTGACCGGGCGCGCCCTTCCCTTGGATTAGTGCGATCAGTTTACTGGTCCATACCGCGATGCGCATTCGTTCACTCACCCGTCCCCGTTTCGAAGCGCTCCTTTACCGACGCGAGCCGTGGACGGAAATGATCATCGAGGAGAAGGAGTGGTGGAGCAACGAAACCGAAACCGTGATCGGGCTCGTGGGACTCGACTGCACCGACCACGATTTCTCGTGGGTCGCACTCGGTCGCGACGAGACCGGCGTTTTCCGGGCAATCGACCTTCGCGTGAGTCTCCCTAACATCGAGGCTGGCGATGTGTTCCGATTTGGACTATGCGCCGGGTCATGCCCGCGGCTTCCGAAACCTAATGAACAGTCTTGGTCTTGGCCGCGTGCCGAGCAGACAACCGTCCGGTGCGACGGACTTCTCCGGTGCCCATGCGGCGCTGAAGGACGCACAGGCTGCGTCGCGGATTCGGCAGGTTGAGCAGGCCGAGCAGTTCCAAGTGCTGAGTGCGGCGTTCAATCTGCCGCTGACCGAGCTGCGCTCCTCTTTGAAGGAGGTCGTTGCGCAAGCGCACGACATGCCGGTTACCGAGGTGAACCCGGGCCAGACTGGGCGGGGTTTCGACGAACATTTTCGTGCCGCCTTCAATGGGGACGAGCCGGCGGCGATGCCATTCTACTGGATTAAATGCGGAAACCCGAACGGCACCCATTTCTACATCTGCTGCTACCTGGAATACGAACCGAGGAACCGGCAAAGGGGAGAGATTCTGTTCAATTTGCGTCTGGATTGCCGGCACTCGAAGGGACTGTGGAACGACTGCGAGCGATTCTTCTTTGAAAAGGACGGATCGTTTTCTGACGGCAAGACAGGCGCGAAACGCAAGGTGGCCAACGACGAAATCGTCGCACTGTTTTCTGAATGGCTGCTACGACCCGGGCATTGGACTGCGATCGGCTGACGAACGTAGTATCGCCGGCTCACGAGCTTTTTCTTGGGACGTTAGGGCGGAGCAAAACAGGGCGGAGCAAAACAGGCGGAGCAAAACAGGGTCAGGTCTTGGGGTTTGGGGTCTGTGATCAACCATCGACCGAAAGCCCAACCCAAAGACGTCGGTCGTCGACCGTCGGAAAGGTCGTCCGCGTTCCGGCACTCCTCCCGCCCCGGCCGCTCGCCCACCGCCATGCGTGCGCTTGCCCCCGGACGGCTCCCGCGTCGAGATTCCGCCCATGCGCTCCTTGTCGCTCTCCCGCCCCTCGGTCCTGCTCCGCCGCTGGTTCGCACTCCTGACCCTCGCCGCCCTCGGCTTTGCCCCGGCCATCCGCGCTGCCGTCGCTCCCGGCCAGCCCGCTCCCGACTTCACCGTCACCGACATCGCCGGACAGAAACACGCCCTCTCCGCCTACCGCGGCAAGATCGTCGTCCTCGAATGGCTCGCCCCCAGCTGCCCGTATGTGCTCCGGCACTACCGCAGCGGCAACATGCCCGCCACGCAGGCCGCCGCCCTCGCCGACGGCGCCGTCTGGCTCCAGATCAACTCCAGCGCCATGGGCGACCTCGACCTCGCCAAGACCGAGGAGTGGCGGAAGAAAAACGGCGTCGCCCCCGCCGTCGCCTACATCCGCGACGAAGCCGGCCAGCTCGGCCGCGCCTTCGGCGCTGAGACCACGCCGCACCTCTTCGTCATCTCGGCCGATGGCAAGCTCGCCTACCAGGGCGCCATCGACGACCAGCCCAGCGCCAGCCAGGCCAACACCGTCCACGCCCACAACTACGTGAAGGCCGCCATCGCCGCCCTCAAGGCCGGTCGCCCCGTGGAAACCGCGACCTCCAAGCCCTACGGCTGCGGCGTGAAATACGGCGCCGCGCCCTGAGGCCCGCGCACCGCGCGAAACGCGCGGGGCCGCGACGCCCGGCCACGCACGCGCTCACCCAGCGCCCATTTCCAATTCCCCCCGTTCGCTGCCCAGCCTGCCGCAACGGCCCAAATAGCCGAACCACGGATTCGTGCTTACGAACACGGATCGGATCTGCGCCCATCAGTGATCATCCGTGGTTTCTCCCCGGGGATTGAAACGAGTTCCAAGCCCTCCGCCCTGCCCGGATGCTCGCGCCGCCTCCCCGCCCCGGGCCGGTCGCTCGCCCAAGCCTGACCGCCACTCACATCGCCGCACCCGCGATCCGATACAGCTTCGTCTGCGTGCGCACCAGCAGCCCGCCCCCGCCCGGCGCCACCGCCGGCGTCGCGAGGCTCATCTCGCCGAGCACGTTTTTCCCGAGCTGCGCGTAGGTGTCGCCGGCCGAAAACACGATCGTCGTGCCGTTCTCGTTCAGCGCATAGACGCGCCCCGCGCTCGCGATCGGCGAACTCGAAAACGTGTTCCCCGTCCCGCCCACGCGTTCCTTGTAGATCTCGCGCCCCGTCGCCGCTTCGAAGACCTGCAACATGCCGTTGTCGTTGAGCGAATACAGCCGGTCTTTGTAAAACAGCGGCGAGCCCGTGTAGGGCGTCCCGCGCGGCTGGAACCACGCCACAAACGGCCCCGAGGTCTCGCCCTGCGCCGGCGTGATGTCGCCGCTCGCGCCCGGTTTGATCGCGTAGAGCGGACGGTTGTTCTCTCCCTGCGAACCCGAGCCCACGAACAGCAACCCGGCGCCGGCCGTCGGGGACGGCGTCGCCTGCGTCATGCCGCGCAGCCGCCAGAGTTCGCGCCCGTCGAGGCCGTAGCTCACGACGAGCCCCTTGCCGATCGTCACGATCTCCGTCCGCTCCGACGTCTCCCACACAAAGGGCGTCGCCCAGCCGGACTTGTTTTTCGCCGCCAGCTCGGTGCGCGCCGTCGTCCACATCGGCTCGCCCGTCTTGGCGTCGAGCGCGGCGAGGAACGACTCGCCCTCGCTGTCGCGCTGCACATAGACGCGCCCGCCGTGCACCACCGGCGACGCCGCCGTGCCGAAATCGAGGTAGATCGACTGCGGTTCCCAGTTGCGCCGCCACTGCACCGTGCCGTCGAGCCCGAGGCAAAACACGCCCACGTTCGCGCCGAACGAGGCGTAGATCCGCTCGCCGTCCGTCGCCGGCGTTTCCGACGCGTAGGTGTTCTTGCGGTGGCGTCCGCCGAAGGGCTTGCCGCGGTGCACTTCCCGCTCCCACAGCGGCTTTCCCGTGCGCACATCGAAGGCCAGCACGAGGTAGCTCACGTCCTCGACCTCCGCCGTCTGCTCGATGTCGCGCGCGATCACGCGCTTGTTCACTTCCTCGTCGGGCAGACCCTGTTTCTTCAGTTCCGCGACATAGTCGTTGCCGAAAATCCCCGTCTGCGCCGGCTTGAAGCCGCCGCGGTTCAGCGCGCTCGTCACGATCACCCGGTCGCCCACCACGATCGGCGACGACCAGCCGCGCCCGGGCACCTCGGCGGACCAGGCGACGTTCGCCGTCGCCGACCACTCGACCGGCAGCTTGGCCTCGTCCGCCGTCGCCCGCCCGCCGGGACCGCGGAACTGCGGCCAAGCGGCGTCGGCCGCACCCAACGTGAACGGAGCAAACAAACCCAAAAACAGGATCGAGGGGCGCATGGTGGGAAAGCCCGCACTTCGCCCCAAAGCGGGTGCTCCGGTCAATGTGTTTGCGACGAACGGCCCCGCGCGGCCCCCGCACGTCCGCGACCGTCGCCGCAGAGCGCGCCTCGCGGCGGGTCTTCTCCCGCGCGGCCAAACTCAGGCCCCGCCCGCCGACGTCACGTCGTCGCCGCCCGCCGCCCCTCGCGCAACCCCGCCGCGTAGGCCTCGAACACGAGCTTGATCTCGTCGCGCACCCGCCGGAACTCGGCGAGGATTTCCTCCTCCGTGCCCGTGGCATGCGCCGGATCGTCGAAGCCCCAGTGATGCCGGTTCACCTGGCCCGGATAACGCGGGCACGCCTGGTCGGCGTTGCCGCACACGGTGATCACCGTCGCGATCGTCCGGTCCAAAAAGGTGTTCATGTGCTTCGAGGTGTGGGCGGAGATATCGATCCCGAGCTCCTTCAACACCTGGATCGCCTTCGGGTGCACGTAGCCGGCCGGCTTCGATCCGGCGCTGTGCACGTCGATCAGATCGCCGGCCGCGGCGCGGAGGAGGCCTTCGGCCATGTGGCTGCGGCACGAGTTGCCGGTGCAGAGGATGAGGACGTTGGGCTTCATAGGTCGTGCGACCAAGGTGGTCGGCCGCCGGCTCCGGCTCAATCGCAATACCCGCCCGCGGGCCGGAAATCGGGTCATACATACCGCTTCGGGTATATTTCTACCGGCGTATGCCGCTCGCCTCCGTTGACAGCGGCCCGCCGGCGGCGCCACATCGCCCGCCGCTACTCTCTCGCCGCCCCACTCCATCTCCCGATGACCGCCTCCCGCCCTCTCCTCCCGGCTTGGTTTGCCGGCGAATTTCTCGGCACCTTTCTCCTCGTGTTCTTCGGCTGCGGCAGCGTCGCCGCCGCGGTGCTCACCGGCGCGCAGGTAGGTATTTTCCAAGTCGCGATCGTCTGGGGCCTCGCG
>JBILLY010000105.1:0-10032 GCA_044375835.1 Opitutaceae bacterium | reverse complement strand
CCCACCCCGGACCGCGCCGGCTGTTGCGCCGGATCTGCGCGAAAATCGGCTGGCGCGCGCGCTGCCGACCGTGCCTCATCCTTTTTCTGCCGGCCCAACCTCCCGCCGCCCCCCGGCGCCGGCCGAACCCCTTGCCCCGACTCCTGGCCGTTGCCGGCTTCACCGCACTACTCCCCATGTCCCCCCGTCCCTGCCTCGTCGCCCTCGCCGGCGCTCTGTTGACCTCCCTCGCGTTCGGCCAAGCCGTCCCGCCGCCGCGCCCCGCCGCCCCCGAAGCGGAAAAGGCCGTCGTCCTCAATCCCTTCACCGTCGATGCCACCACCGACGTCGGCTACGCCGCCACCAGCACGCTCGGCGGCACGCGCCTGAAGAGCGAACTGCGCGACGTCGCCTCGCAGATCGACGTCATGACCGCCGAGTTTCTCGACGACATCGGCGCCCTCACCCTCGACGAGGCCCTGCGCTACTCGATGAACATCGAGACCAACGACGAGAACTTCACGCCCGGCACCGACCCCAACGCCAGCGGCGTCTTCTCCTCCGCCTACGGCAGCCGCACCCGCGGCCTCAGCCGCTCCAACAACACCCACGACTTCTTCGAGACCAACGTCCCGATCGACACCTACAACACCGGCAAGCGCTTCACCCTCGTCTCCGGCTCCAACGCCATCCTCTTCGGCGCCGGATTCGCCGGCGGCACCAACGATGTCGCCTTCGACCGCCCCGACGTCCGCAAATTTTCCGGCACCGCCACCGTGCGCGTCGATTCCCGGGGCAGCCTCCGCTCCTCGCTCAACCTCAACCAGCCGCTGCTCAAAAACGTCGTCGCCTTCCGCCTCGCCGGTCTGCGCGCCGACGAAAAGGACTACCGCGAAGGCGTCGGTTCCCGCACCGAGCGGCTCTACACCTCGCTGATCGTGCAGCCGTCGCGCCGTTTCTCGCTGCGCGGCTGGTTCGAGCACTACGACTCCAAGCAGCGCAACGCCGCCAACACCCTCGTCGGCGACCGCGTGAGCCCCTGGATCGCCGCCGGCCGGCCGCAGTTCAACAACGCCGGCCTCAACGCCGCCACCGCCGTCGCCCAGTTCAACACCGCCTTCAACGGCCAGGGCGCCGCGCTCGCGTCCGCCGCCGAGCGCCTCAACACCGCCGCCCCCGTCGTCTCCTTCGGCCCCAACCTCGCGCAGCCCACCGCCATCCGCAGCTGGACCAACACCGTCACCTCCCGCCGACCGCTCGACGGCACCCAGGACCCGAGCATCGTCGATCCGTCGATCTTCCCGCTCGACGACAACCTCGTCGGCAACGCCATGCAGCGCCGCTGGCGCGCCGACATCCGCGGCTTCCTCTTCGAGGCCAACCCCTGGCGCGATCTCTTCATCGAGGGCGGGTTCAACCGCGAGCAGTTCGACACCCGCTCCCTCAGTTTCCTCTCCGGCAACAACACCGACCTCCGCGTCGACCTCAACCGCTTCCTCCCCGACGGCGTGACGCCCAACCCCAACCTCGGCCGCCACTACGTCGAGGACGACATCACCGGCACGCAGTGGCGCAACCACCGCACCGAGCACCGCCTCCAGGTCGCCTACGCGCACAACTTCGAAAAGGAGCGCGGCTGGCGCCGCTGGCTCGGCTCCCACCAGGGCGCCGTCATGTATAACGGCGCCGAAAACATGCGCGTGCAGCAGAACAACAACGCCCCGCGCATCGTCTCCGACAACACCTTCGAGGGCCTCGCCTATCCCGCCGGCACCAACGCCGCCAACGACACCACCCGCGCCTCCCGCCGCCTCCGCGCCCGCTTCTATCTCGACACGCCCGCCAACAACAGCGGGCAGAACCGCTTCGTGGTGCAGACGCCGTTCAACCTCTGGGACAGCGAGACCGTCGTGCTCGGCCGCGATGCCGCGGGCCGCGATGTTGTCGTCAACACCGGCCAGAGCAGCCCCTACGGCGCGCAGGTCGCCACCTCCAACGGCCGCAAGACGGAGAACTCCATGCAATACGGCCTGCAGAGCAGCTTCCTGCAGAACCGCCTCAACCTCACCCTCGGCGAGCGCTTCTCCAACGCCGGCTTCGCGCCCTGGGTCGGCCAGGGCGGCGCCGACACCCGCCCGCCGCGCCGCTACAACGCCGCCACCCGCACCTTCGAGGAGCCCGTCCGCCGCGGCACCGATCTCGTGTTTCCCAGCAACGGCCAGCTCGTCGGCAACGCCGGCTTCGAACCGTGGAACGTCATGCTCGACCGCGGCGGCAAGCGCGACTCCCTCGAGGCCGCGATCCGCTACCGCGTCACCTCGCGCATGAAGGGCGCCGTCATCCACCCGCTCGGGCGCAACGGCATCCCGAGCCTCCACTACACCGAGTCGTCCTCCGCCTTCGTCGCCGACTTCACCCGCAAGTCGCCTACCGGCAGCGAAGCCCAGCTCGACGACGGCAACACCAAGGAATACGGCGTCTCCCTCCGCTTTCTCGAGGATCGCCTCGTCCTTCGCGTGAACTGGTATGAGTCGGTCTACCTCGGCGTCTCCGGCGGCGGCGTCACCGTGCCCGCCCCGACCGCCGTGGGCGGCAACTCCGGCCAGGAGCGCACCGACATCCGCTGGACCGCGATCCACATCGAGAAATCGGTGCAGAATTACCACCTGCTCAAGTCCGGCGGCCGCTACGAGACCTCCGCCATCGGCTCGCCCGTCCTCGGCGGCACCGGCAACGGCATCGCCGCCGGCAGCCCCTTCCGTTACCTGCAGGACGACGTGCTCGGCTGGCAGAGCGAAGGCACCGCCAACACCGCCTACGGCCTCAAATACAACGTCGGCTCCGACCGCGTCGCCAAGGGCGTCGAATACCGCCTCATCGCCAACGTCACCCGCGGCTGGTCCGTCAGCGCCAGCCTCGCCAAGAACAACACCCGCAGCGATCACATCGCCGGCGATTGGTTCGATGTCCTCGCCTACCGCATGAAGGACTGGCTCGCCGCCGCCAACGACACCGCGGTGCCCCAGCGCGGCGGCGGCCTCGGGCCCACGCAGCTGCACTTCAACACCAACACCAATCTCAACGAGCCGCTCCTCGCCTACATGCGCAGCGCTGCGCTCGGTTGGTTTTTCCTCCGCGAAAGCGAGGGCCAGGCCGTCGCCCAGGAGGTCGAGTGGCGCGGCAACCTCACCTCGTCCTACCGCTTCCAGACCGGCCTGTTGAAGGGCTTCCGCGTCGGCGGCAGCCTCCGCTACCGCGGCGAGCGCATCCTCGGCTACCGCGACAGGACCCTCGCCGCCGCCGACATCAAGAACCCGATTCTCTCGACGCCCGGCCTCTTCCCCGCCGGCGCCAGCATCACCGTCGCCGACGTCACGCAGCCCATCCAGGGCGGCTCGATCTGGAACACCGACGCCGTGCTCGGCTACACCACCACGCTGTCCTCCCGCCGCATCCGCTGGAGCGTCTCCCTCAACGTCCGCAACATCCTCGACGACGACAAACTCATCCCCCAGGCCGGCCTCTCCTCCGCCGGCCGCCCCGTGGTGTTCCAATACCCCGAGCCCCGCGTTTTCCTTCTCACCAACAGCTTCGATTTCTGAAGCCGCACCGCGGCCGGATAGGGCCGCCGGCTTCCGGTGCCGGGGCGTGGCTCGTCCACGCCCGAGGGCGCGCCCCTGCGAAGGTGCGGCCGAAAACCAATGCGATGGGGTAGGGCGAACCGTCCCGGGGAGCCGTCGCACCTATCACGATCGCCGCCATCGCTCGCTCCGACCCCGGACTTGCCTCTCCCGGTGCGGTCCGCTCCGGTCTCCGCCACCCCCGTTCACCATGAAGCCCAAATCCGTCTTTCTCGCCGACCACACCAACCCCGAGGTCGAGGCCTTCCTCCGCACGCACGGCACGCTCTACATCCCCGTCGGCGCGATGGAGCAGCACGGCCCGCACGCGCCCATCGGCACCGATGTTTTCCTGCCGCAGGAGATCGCGCGCCGCGTCTGCGCGCGCACGGGCAACGCCCTCGTCGCCCCGGCGCTAGCCTACACGCTGTCGTATCCGCACCGCGGGTTCACGAGCGAGTTCAGCCTCACGATCGAGACGTTCATGGCGGTGATCCGCGATCTCGCGCAGTCCTTCGCCAAGGCCGGCTTCAAGCGGATCGTTTTCCTCAACGGCCACTACGACAACACCTACGCCCTCGCCTACGCCTGCGCCCAGGTCGCGGAAAAATTGCCCGCCGGCACGCGCGCGTTGCCCTTCAACTACTGGGACGGCCTCACGCCCGAACAATTCGGCGTGATGAGCGAGGGCGGCAAGGGCATGCACGCCGGCGAAGCCGAGACTTCCATGTTGCTCGCGATCGATCCGTCCCGCGTGGACATGGCGCAAGCCAACGCCGAGTTCCTCCGCTTCCCCGACACCGTCACGAAGTCGCCCGCATTGCACACCGCGTTCTTCTTCTCCTCGCCCGGCAGCGTCTGGCGCGCGACGAAGTCCGGCACCTGGGGCGACGCGCGCGGCGCCACCGCCGCGAAGGGCGAGCAGCTCCTGGAGTGGGGCGTCGCCTCGGTCATCAACCTGATGGCCGACCTCGAGCAGACCTACGCGCAGACGGAGATTCGAAGTTGAGCCACGATTACGGCCTGCGGTCCGGTTGCTCCGCCGCCGGTCTGGCGAGCGTGGGCGTTGGCTCCGGCGACTACTTGTTCGGCCTTTTCCGCGTCTGCCCGTAATCTCCCTGAAGGATACCGCGAAACGAGAGGTCTTCGTCCAGACTGGGCCAGTGCAGGCCAAACGGTGAAATCTCGATCATGTTCAGCTGCTGGAAGTTTCCTGCGGCGAGACGAGTATTCTCAGCGACGGGAAATCTCACTTCGATGCCGCTCTCCATCACCACGATAATGTGGCTCCCGTCGTAGCGGGCGCTTTTCGCTGAATCAACCAAGGTGCTCATTCCACTTCCGCACAATTAGCTCTTTGTTTTCGACTGCAAGCTCCTGCGCCCGTCGCAAGTCATGCATTCGTATGCCGCTCGACTCTCGGAGTTCTACCACCGGTTCGACGAGAAAAACGGCTTCGCCGCTCGCGTATCGCACATGCACGTGAATCGGCTCGTGATCATTCGAGTAAAAGAAGAAAACAAAACCGTCGCACTCGAAAACCTTGGGCACTGCCCAACCGTGTTCTGCCACCCGGAGACGTCAACCTTCGCACCTGCCGAACCAAGGTGATCCCCACCCGCCGCTCCCCCCGCCTCACACGCCCCAGCCGGACCGGTAGGCGTAGCCGGGCCCGAGCAGCTTGGTGGCGGCGGTGCTGTTGGTGAACCGCATCGCCGCCGCATCCCAGTCGAGCCGCGCGCGGGCGCGCACCGCCGCGACGCCGAGCAGCGCCGTCTCCGCGAGCGGCGCTGCGTAGTCGAAATCCGAGCCGCAGCGCCCCCCGCGGCGAATCGCGTCGGTCCACTCCTTGTGCGGGCCGCCGACGACGCGCGGCAGCGATTTCGCCGGCAGCGCCCCGCGCATCTCCTGCATCCACGATTCCGGCAGCAGGCGCGCGCCCGCGCTGTGCGACTGCACCCACAGGATCCCCTTGTCGCCGTAGAAAATGCTGCCGCCCGCGCGGTCGAACTTGAAGCCCGGCACCGGCTCCGGCGGAAACAACCCGCCGTCGAACCACTTCAACTCCACCGGCGGCCGCGCCCCGCCCGCGGGAAAGCGGAACGTGAGCAAATTCGACACGGGAAACGTGCCCGCTTTCAGCTCCGTGCCCGCCGCTTCGATGCTCGACGGCGCGCCGAGTTCGAGCGCGTAGTTCGCCGCGTCGAACTGGTGGCAGGCCCAGTCGCCGAGCGCACCGCAGCCGTAGTCCGTGTGCCCGCGCCAGAGCTGGTGGCTGCGCCGCTTCAGATAGGGGCGTTCCGGCGCGACGCCGAGCCACAGGTCGTAGTGCAGCGTCTCGGGCGGCGTCTCCGTTTCGGCCGCGTTCGCGTAGGGTTCGTGCGAATAGAGCGCGTGGTTGTGCGCCGTCCAGGCATGCACGGTGCGCACGGGGCCGATCACGCCCGCCTGCACCCACTCGCGCGCGAGGCGGATACCCTCGGCCGCGCGGCCTTGGTTGCCCATCTGCGTGACGACGCCCGCGGCTTTGGCCGCGGCGTGCAGCGCGCGCACCTCGGTCACGCAACGGCAGAGCGGTTTTTCGACGTAGAGGTGCTTCTTCCGCCGCAGCGCCTCCATGCCGATCGCGTAGTGCATGTGGTCGGGCACCGTCACGACCACGGCGTCGATCTTGTCCGCCATGCGCTCAAACATCACCCGCCAGTCGTGAAACCACGTCGCGTCGCGGAACCGGTCGAGCAGCCCGGGAGCTTTCCGGTCGGTCGCGACCTCCGTCCGGCCGCGCGCGTGATCCACGTCGCAGAACGCCACGATCTGTTCGTCCTGCAGCGCGGCGAGCGCCGCCTTGCCCCGGCCGCCGACGCCGATCATCGCGATCCGCACGCGGTCGTTCGCGGCGCGAGTGCCCTGGGCGCGGAGCCCGCGGGGGATAATGAGCAACGAACCGGCGAGCGCGCCGGTCCGCAGGAAGGTGCGGCGGGGGTGTTTCATGGGGCGGCCCCCGGAGACAACGTGCCGCGGCCGGCGCCGTCAAAGCCCGACCTTTCCCGGCCGTAGTTTCTTCTCGCCCGGATGTTTCACCGCCATGGACGGAATACCGGCGGAAATATCCGCCCGCCCGAAGGGCGGAGCGACCTCGTCGCGGCTAACCCCGACGACGTCGGCCCGACAGGGCGCATGTTTCACACCTCACGGTTCGAAATATTCGGGCTAGCGGAAACACCGCCGCCGTCCGTTGATCCCTTGCGCCCCATGTCACCCCTGTCCGCCGACGACGCCCGCTGGTTCTCCGCCCACGTGCAGCCGCACGACGCGGTGCTGCGCGCGTGGCTTCGCACCCGCTTTGCCGCGCTCGGCGATACCGACGACCTCGTGCAGGAAACCTATGCACGCGTGTTGCAGCTCCGCGCGCGCGATCCGCTCCGGGCCCACGCGGTCAAGCCTCTGCTCTTCACCACCGCGCGCCATCTCGCGCTCGACCAGCTCCGCCGCCGCGCGATCGTGCCGATGGAGGCGCTGGCCGACTGCGCCGGCGATACCTTCGCCGACGAAGCGCCCGGCGTCGCCGAAGCCGTCGGCCGCCGCCAGGAACTCGCCCTGCTCGCCGAGGCCATCCAGACGCTGCCCGAGCGCTGCCGCCAAATCCTCACCCTCCGCAAAATCTACGGCCTCCCGCAAAAGGAGATCGCCCGCCAACTCGGCATCGCCGAGCACACCGTCGAGGCGCAGGTCGGCGTCGGCGTGCGCCGTTGCGCCGAGTATCTCGCCCGCTTCGGTTTGCCGTAGGCGAGACCCCGCGATGGCCGCCTCCGATCCACTTTCCGCCCCGTCGCCCGGCGACCCTGTCGCCGTCGAGGCGGGGGTGTGGCTCGCGCGCCGGGACCGCGGGCTCACCGCCGCCGAGCAGGACGCGTTTCTCCAGTGGCTGCGCGCCGATCCCCGCCACCGCGCCGTGCTCGCGCGCTTGGACCGCACGTGGACGGTGCTTGACTCGCTCGCGGCCTGGCAACCGGCCGACGGCGCGCGACCCAACCCCGATTTGCTCGCGCCCGCGCGCACCCGCGGCGCACCCCGGCTCGCTTGGTTCGCCGCGCTGGCCGGCGTGGGCGCCGCGGCGGCCATCGCGTTCCTCGTGTGGCGCGCGCCTTCGACTCCGGTCGAAGCGCCGTCGGGTGTGCCGAGCGTGCGTGTGATCGCCCGCCCCGAGCCCCAAGCGTTGGCCGATGGTTCGGTGGCGGAGCTCAATCACGGCGGCAACCTCGAGGTGGTCTTCGCCGCCGCCGAGCGCCGCGTGCGCCTGCGCGAGGGCGAGGTGCACCTCACCGTGGCCAAAGACGCCGCGCGGCCGTTTGTCGTCGAGGCCGGCGGCGTGACCGTGCGCGCGCTCGGCACCGCCTTCAACGTCCGCCGCGACCGCGACGCCGTCGACGTCATCGTCACCGAGGGCCGCGTCCAGCTCGAGTCCACCGCCGGCGCCCCGGTGCCGCTCGGCGCCGGCGAGCGGGCGCGCGTCGCGCCCGGCGGGCGCCCCGTCTTGGGCCAAGCCGATCCCGCCGCCGTCGCGCGCGAACTCGCTTGGCGCGCCGTTCGGCTCGAGTTCGAGGCGCTGCCCCTCGAGGCGGTGATCGTGGAGTTCAACCTGCGCAACGCCCGCCAACTCGCGATCGGCGATCCGGCCGCCGGCCGCGTGAAAGTGGCGGGCACGTTCCGGGCCGACGAGCCCGAGGCGTTTGCCCGCCTCCTCGAGGCTAGTTTCGGTATCGCGGTCGAGCGCGCCGCGGTCGGCCCGAGGGTGCTGCGCAGCGCGGTGCCGCGTTGAGCCGGTGCGAACTTGCAAGGCCCCGAGGCGAGCACCCGGAGTGCCCCGGGTTTCCGGCCCCCTTCGGTTTTCATTCCCCGGATCCGCGGTTCCCGCGCTCGGTTTTCTCCGTGGCGAAAAAAATCCTTCACCTTTCGCTAGCGGAAATCGCCCCGCCGTTCGTTCCTTCCGCCGGACCCGCGCACCCCAACCCTGTTTGCCGCGCCGGCCCTCCGCATGACTTACCCATGACCCTGCTCCGCCGCCGCGTGCGGCCCTGTCGCCTCGCCGTCGCGTGGCTCTGGGTGGTGCTGGCGACCGCTTGGGCCGCCGGCGCCGATCCGCCGAAAGCCCGCTTCCACCTGCCCGAAGGCGACGCCGCCGTCACCCTCCGGCAGTTTTCCCAACAAACCCGCACGCCGATCGTCTACCCGGTCGACGCCGTGCGCGGCGTGAAAACCAACCCCGTGCAGGGCGAGTTCACCGCCCGCGCCGCCCTCGACCGCCTGGTCGCCGGCACCGCGTTGTTCGTGTCGCAGGACGCCGCCACCGGCGCCCTCGCCGTGGGCCGCGTCGCGCGCCCGGACACGACTGTCACCCACGCCGCGGACGCGCCCGTTCCATCGCCCGAAAACCTTCCGCCATCCCCTGCCATGACTCCACCGCGCTCATCGTTCCTTTCCCGCATGGCCGCCGCCCTCGGCCTCGCGCTTGCATCGCCCGCCGTCGCCTCCACCGGCTTGATCGAGGGGCGCGTGCTCAACGCCGACAGCGGTGGCTACCTGGAAAATGCCCGCGTCTCCGTGGCCGGCACGGCGTTCGAGACGCTCACCGACTCCTCCGGCCGCTATCAGCTCGCCGGGCTGCCCGCCGGCACCGCGCAGGTGCAGGTCTCGTTCACCGGCCTGGCGCCGATGCGCGCCTCGGTCGAGGTGCGCGCGGGCACCGCGGTGCAGCGCGACTTCGAATTTCGCGGCTCCGTGGTGAAACTCTCCGAGTTCGTCGTGGGCGCGTCGCGCGAAATGGACGGTGCCGCGATCGCGATCAACGAGCAGCGCTTCGCGCCCAACGTCACCAAGGTCGTCGCCTCCGGTGAATTCGGCATCAGCGCCGACGGCAGCGTGGGCGAGTTCATCAAATACCTGCCCGGCGTCAGCATCGACTATGTCGGCGGCACGGCCAACACGCTGTCGCTCGACGGCGTGCCGTCGAACAACGTGCCGGTCACCGTCGGCGGGTTCGACCTCGCCAGCACCGCCAGCGCGAGCACCGCGCGCAGCGCGGAGCTCCTCCAGATCTCCATTCAAAACATCGCGCGGCTCGAGCTGATCCAGTCGCCCACCCCGGAGTCGCCCGGCTCGGCGCTCGCCGGTTCGGTGAATCTCGTGCCGCAGAGCGCGTTCGAGCGCTCGCGCCCCGTCCACACCGCGAGCGCCTACCTGATGATGCGCGACAACCACCGCGCGCTCGGCCGCACCGCGGGCCCGTTGCGCGAGGGCTCCCGCAAGATCCAGCCCGGCTTCGATTTTTCGTCCATCGTGCCGGTGAACCGCAGCCTCGGGTTCACCGTATCCGGAAGCTACAGCCGCCAGTTCATCCCGCAGGACACCGTGCAGACCACGTGGCGCGGCGCGT
>JBILLY010000104.1:0-10060 GCA_044375835.1 Opitutaceae bacterium | reverse complement strand
CTTTGCGGAACTCGGCGTCCTCCTTCTTGTGGTCGGCCTCGCGCTTGGCGAGGGCGGCGGACTTTTCCATGTAGTCGAGCAGCTCGGCGGTCTGCGGGACTTTGGCGGCGAGGGTGGGCAACTCGGCCGGGACCTGGCTGTTGGCGAAGACGCCGTAGATGGAATAGTAGTCCTTGGTGGAGATCGGGTCGAATTTGTGGTCGTGGCAGCGGGCGCAGGTGACGGTGAGGCCGAGAAAGGCCTTGGTGGTGACGTCGATCTGGTCGCCGATGATGTCGTCTTTGCGGCCGTTGAACTGGTTGCCGAGGGAGAGGAAGCCCTGGGCGGCCATGAGGCGGCGGTATTCGGGATCGCGGTTGGCGTTGACCTCGACTTTGGGGAGCTGGACGGCGGGTTCGTCGGCGACGGCGGAGGCGGCGGGCTTGGCGGCGACGTTGGCCGACGAGGAACGCGACGAGCCGGTGGAGGCGGACGAGGGCTTGGCGGTCTTGGCCTGTTTCTCGAGGTAGGCGGCGAGGTAGTCGCCGGCGAGTTGGGCGATGATGAATTTGTCGTAGGGGAGGTCGGCGTTGAAGGCGTCGATCACCCAGTCGCGGTAGGTCCAGGCGTGGGGGAAGCGGTTGTCCTCTTGGCGGGGGGCGTCGCCCTTGGTGTCGGAGTAGCGGGCGACATCGAGCCAGTAGCGGGCCCAGTGTTCGCCGTATTGCTGCGAGTTGAGGAGGCGGTCGACGACCTTGGCGAGGGCGTCGGGGGATTCGTCCTTGGCGAAGTTCTGGACGTCGATGGGGTGGGGCGGGAGGCCGATGAGGTCGAAGTAGACGCGGCGGATGAGGGTGGCCTTGTCGGCGGGAGAGTTGGGCTTCATCCCGTTGGCTTCGAGGCGGGCGAGGACGAAGTTGTCGATGGGGTTCTTGGCCCAAGTGGTGTCCTTGACGGCGGGGACGGCGGGTTTTTGGACGGGTTTGAAGGCCCAGTGGTTCTTGCCGACGCCGGCGTAGGCGGGGTTGTCGGTGCCCTTGATCTCGAGGTTGATGCGGGGATCGGGAGCGCCGCGTTTGACCCACTCGGTGAGGATGGCGATCTGGTCGTCGGAGAGTTTCTCGCCCTTGGGGGGCATCTGGAGGTCTTCGTTTTTGTAGCGGATGGCCTCGATGAGGAGGGATTCCTCGGGCTTGCCGGCGACGAGGGCCGGGCCGGTGTTGCCGCCGGCGAGGACGGCCTCGCGGGTGTCGAGGAGGAGGCCGCCGCGGGCCTTGTCGGCCTCGGAGCTGTGGCAGTTGTAGCAGTGTTTCGAGAGGATGGGGCGGACCTTGGACTCGAAAAATTCAAGGTCGGCGGGAGCGAGGCCGGCGACCTTGGGGTGGTTGGCCGGCATGGTCGCGGCACGGGCCGCGGGGGGGCAGACCGCGAGGAGCGTGGCGGCGACGGCGAGCGCGGCGGCGACGGTGCGGACCGGGGCGAACGCAGGGCGGGCGGCCGCGGAAACGGCGGCGGCCGAGGGAAGCGGGGGGCGCATGGGGTTTAGGCGAGGAGGGGCTTGAGGACGTTGCCGGCGACGTCGGTGAGGCGGAAGTCGCGACCGTTGAAGCGATAGGTGAGCTTCGTGTGGTCCATGCCCATGGCCTGGAGGATGGTGGCGTGAAGATCGTGCGGGTGGACTTTGTCGGTGACGGCGGCGCCGCCGAACTCGTCGGTCGCGCCGTAGACGGTGCCGCCCTTGATGCCGCCGCCGGCCATGACGACGGAGAAGGCCTTGGCGTTGTGGTCGCGGCCGGGGTTGTCGTAGCCGTTGCGGTCGCGGGTGGGTTTGCGGCCGAATTCGCCGCCCCAGAGGACGAGGGTGGAATCGAGGAGGCCGCGCTGCTTGAGGTCGGAGATGAGGGCGGCGAGCGGACCGTCGATCTCGCCGGCCTTGGTGGCGAGGCGGGTCTGGAGGTCGTTGTGGTGGTCCCAGCCCTGGTGCCAGACCTGCACGACGCGCACGCCGCGCTCGACGAGGCGGCGGGCGATGAGGAGTTGTTTCGCCTGTTCGCCGCCGCGGCCGCCGCCGGTGGTGACGCCATACGCGGCGCGGACGGACTCGGGCTCCTTCATGATGTCGAAGGCATCGAGGGCCTCGGCCTGCATGCGGAAGGCGACCTCGTAGGATTCGAGGCGGGTCTCGAGCGCGGCGTCGCGCTGGAGGTTTTTCGCGTGGAGTTCGTTGAGCTGGTGGACGAAGTCGAGCTGGCGGCGCTGCTCGCCCTTGCTGACGTAGGTGTTGCGGATGTTTTGGATCATCTGCGGCACCGAAGGCGCGGCGGTGTTGATGCTGGCGCCCTGGAATACGCCGGGGAGAAACGCGGAGGCGTAGTTGGCGGCGCCGCCGGGCGGGAGGCCCGCGCCGCGGAGGGCGATGAAGCCGGGGAGATTTTGGTTTTCGCTGCCGAGGCCGTAGACGAGCCAGGAGCCCATGCTGGGTTTGGCGATGCGGAGCGAACCGGTGTTCATGAACACCGTGGCGACCTCGTGGGCGGGGATATCGGTCCACATCGAGCGGACGACGGCGAGGTCGTCGGCGTGCTGGGCGGTTTTCGCGAACACCTCGCTGACTTCGAGGCCGCTCTGGCCGTATTTCTGGAACTTGAAAGGCGAGCCGAGGGCGACGTCGGGGCCGCCGGGGATAGATTTGCCGTTGAGGCGGGTGAGGGTGGGCTTGGGGTCCCAGGTATCGAGGTGGGACGGGGCGCCCTGGGCAAAGATGTGGATGATGGACTTGGCTTTGCCGGGGAAGTGCGAGGGGCGGGGCGAGAGCGGGCCGGAGGCGGGGGCCTTGCCCTTGGCGGCAGGCTGGGCGGCGACGAGGTCGCGGGGATCGAGCAGGCCGGCGAGCGAGAGGGCGCCGACGCCCATGCCCATGCGGCTCAGCATCTGGCGGCGAGTGAGAAAGTAGTCCTCGAGGTTGGTGGAGACGCCGGTGCAGCGCGCGTGGTCTTCGGGGCAGAAATGGTCGGACGACTCGTGTTGGTGGGACATGGGGACGTGGGGAGGTGGAATGAAGCGATCGTGGGTGCGCACCAAGACGCCGGGGCGCGCGGGCGGTTTCACCGGGCGACCGGGGGCAGATGGAAGGGGCCGAGCGAGCAAAGTGGTCGGCGTGGGCGTGGCAACGCCAGAGCGGACCAGCGGACGCCGTAACTTGCTTTGACCAACGCCGGGGCGGCTCTCAGCGTCGCGCGCCATGCATTTGGACCCCACCCCGGACGCGGCCCCGAAGAAGCGCGACACCCTCTACATCCAGGTCGTGATCGCGATCGCGCTGGGTATTTTCATCGGCTGGCTGAAGCCGCAGTGGGGCGTGGCGCTCCAGCCGCTCGGGGACGGTTTCATCAAGCTGATCAAGATGATCATCGCGCCGATCATCTTCTGCACGGTGGTCGCGGGCATCGCGGGCATGGGCGACCTGAAGCGGCTCGGCAGCGTGGGCCTGCGGGCGCTGGGCTATTTCCTCACGCTCACGACGGTGGCGCTGATCATCGGGCTGGTGGTGGCCAACGTCGTGCGGCCGGGCGACGGCATGCACATCGACGCGACGAAACTCGATACGAAGCAGGTCGACGGCTACATCTCGCAGGGGAAAGCGCAGAGCACGACGGCCTTTCTGCTGAACATCATTCCGAAGACCTTCGTGAGCGCGTTTGCCGAGGGCGAGATCCTGCAGGTGCTGCTGCTGGCGCTGCTCTTCGGCTTTGCGCTGGCGCGGATCGGCGAACACGGCCGGCCGGTGATGGAGATGGTCAACCAGATCGCGCGGGTGATGTTCGGCATCGTGTGGATCGTGACGCGGCTCGCGCCCGTCGGGGCCTTCGGGGCGATGGCGTTCACGATCGGGAAATTCGGCATCGGGTCGCTCGTATCGCTCGGCCAGCTGTTGATCACGGTCTACGTGACGTGCGCGCTCTTCATGGTGATCGTGCTCGGCGGCGTGGCGCGGGCGGCGGGTTTCCGGTTCTGGCGCCTGCTGCGGCACATCAAGGAGGAGATTTTCATCACGCTCGGCACTTCGTCGTCCGAGGCGGCGCTGCCGGGCCTCATGCACAAGCTCGAGCGTGTCGGCTGCGCGAAACCCGTGGTGGGCGTGGTGGTGCCGTCGGGCTATTCCTTCAACCTCGACGGCACCTGCATCTACCTGACCTGCGCGGCGCTCTTCCTCGCGCAGGCGACCGACACGCCGATGGGGCTGTGGGATCAAGTCGGACTGCTGGCGGTGATGCTGCTCACGTCGAAAGGCGCGGCGGGCATCACGGGCAGCGGCTTCATCGTGCTGGCCGCCACGATCTCGACCACGGGCAATATCCCGCCGGCGGCCTTGGCGGTGATCTTCGGGATCGACCGGTTCATGTCGGAGATCCGCAGCATCACGAACCTGATCGGCAACGCCGTGGCGACGCTGGTGATCGCGAAATGGGAAGGCGCGATCGACGAGAGCAAACTGGGTGATATCGCGGTGAGGAAATCCTGACCGAAGTCGGCGCGGACCGAACGCAGGGCGGCGGCACGGACGGGAAGTCGCGGGATGAAGCCGGGCGACCGCGCGCGCCGCCGCCGCGCGCGGTCACGGGACGAGGGCGATATCAGCGGGCGGCGGCGTTGGCGGCGGCGCGGGGTTGCGCGCACCGGCCGTGGGACGGGCAAGCGGCGCAGCGGCAGGCGCGGGCGGAGGCGGCGGCGGGTGACGACGGCCCGGGCCGGGAAACCGTCGCGGGCGCGGTCGCCGGGCGGAGCGGGCGGTAGTCGGCAAGCCAAGCGGGGCCGGGGCCGGCGCCGCGGTTGGACGAGTCCTCGCGGTGGCGGAGGCCGGTGAGGCGCTCGATCACGGCCTCGAGGCGCGGCCAGAACCGGATGCGCTCGAGGACGGGGTTAACGAGGTTGGTGATCGGGCAGTAGAAGGTGTTCTTCGGGTCGGTGTGGTGGAGGGCGTGCTGGCGCGGTGTCTGGAGAATCCGGATACGCTGGAGGAAAGTGACGACGGGGCCGTTTTCGGCGGCGGTGCGGTGGGACCACTTGTGGACCTGGTTGGCGTTGGCGGCGACGACGAGGAAGAGAACCAGCTGCCAGCAGAGGAGGTCAAAAGCCCACGCGGCGGCGAGCACGGCGGCGCAGAGGAGCACGAGGTCCCACGAGCTTTGCCACCAGGAAAGTTTGGTGAAGTGCCGCGGGTAGTGGTGGTGGACGATGTTGGGTTTGATGAGGAGCGGGCCGACGATGGGCGTGTGCTCGTCGCCGTAGGCGTCCTCGAGCCAGTGGACGATGCCGGCGACGAAGTCGGCGAGCAGGACGAGACCGAGCGCCTGGGCGAGGTTGAGGAAGAGCGTGCGCATGGGACGGGATGGGTTGGGCGCGCCGGGGAAATCCGACGCGGCGCCATCGTAGCGGAACGCGTCCGCGGGCGTGATTTGATAAACCTGATGCGGCGCATCGGAATTAACGATGGGGCCGGCCGGGAAAGAACGTTGCGCGGATGCGCGGGCGCAGGTGTCGTCGCGGCCAACGATTCCGGCGACCGATGAACGTCCACCACCTCGAACTGTTCTACTTTGTCGCGAAGCACGGCGGGATCAGCGCGGCCGTGCGGCACATTCCCTACGGTATCCAGCAGCCGGCGGTGAGCGGGCAGATCCGCGCGCTGGAGGAGAACGCGGGGGCGCGGTTGTTCGAGCGCAGCCCGTTCCGGCTGACGCCGGCGGGCGAGAAGCTGTTCGCGCACGTGCGGCCGTTTTTCGAGGGGCTCGACGCGGTCGCGACCGAGCTGCGGGCGGGGACGAAGCCGGAGCTGCGCATCGGGGCCTCCGAACTGGTGCTGCGGGACCACGTGCCGGCGGTGATGCAGCGGGTGCGCGAGCGGCATCCGAAACTGCGGCTGACGCTGCGGTCGGGCTACCAGACGCAGCTCGAGGCGTGGTTGCGCGACGGGGTGATCGATCTCGCGATCGGCCCGATCGACGCGCGGCCGCCGGCGCGGCTGCGGCAAATGCGGCTCGCGTGGGTGCCGCTCGTGCTGCTGGTGCACCGGCAGTGGCCGGTGAAGGACGCGAAACAACTGTGGGCCCAGCGCAAGGTGGTGGAGCCGCTCGTGGGGCTGCCGGCGACGACGGCGGTGATGAAAAATTTCCAGCGCGGCCTGAAGAAGCGCGGAGTCGTGTGGCCGCAGGCGGTCGAGGCGACGTCGATCGAACTCGTGACCTGCTACGTGGCCAACGGCGAGGGCCACGGCGTGAATCTCGCGATCCCCGGCGCGATCCGGCACCGCGACGTGCGGGTGGTGCCGCTGGAGGGATTCGAGCCGATGACGATGGGAGTGCTCTGGCGCGGCGAACCGTCGGAGTTGCAGCGGATCGCGATCGGCGAGGTGCAGCGCTATGCGCGCGCGACGTGGCCGGAGTGGGCGATCGCGGACGAACTGAAATAACTACGCGGGCGCGGCCAACGGCGGGAGCGGAACGTCGAGCGAGGCAGCGACGGCGCGGAGCAGTTCGGCTTCTGGTATCAGAATCCGGCCGTCGGCGCCGACGGTCGCGGCGGCCGCGGCCAAGGTGCGTTGTTTGATCGGGAGGCTGGCTTCGGCGAGTTTCTCCAGCGCGGCGTCGAGGGCCGCCATGTCGGCGGACGGTGCGAAGACCAAGCGCCCCCCGAGCAGCGGAAGATATTGCGCGCCGGCGGCGAAGGCCTGCGCGGCGAACGCGGGGTCGGACACGGCGGTGCGGGCCAGCACGGAGAGGACGACGGAAATCTCGGCGGCGAGCGGCTGGAACGACTGGTAACGGACGATGGCGGCGCCGGGGTCGCGGCCGAGGGCGAGCGTGCGCACGAGGAGCTTTTGCAGAGCGAACTCGAACGGCGACACGCGGCCGTCGGCATGGACGAGTTCGTCGAGCGTGCCGAGGAAGCGGTCGAGATCCGCGCCGCCGAGGCCGCGGATGACGGGCAGGGCGAGCTGCACGAGCGGCAGCCGGAGCTCCGGGCGGAGTCCGGCGAGGTGGGGCAGCAGGGTCGAGTGCAGCCGCGCGGCGTCGGCCTCGCCGAGGTGCGAGCGGAGCAGATCGAGTTGGCGGGCGCGGGCCGGGGCGTCGTCGGCGAGCAGCAGCGCGCAGACAAGGAGCGGGGCATCGGCGCGCGTGTGGGCGGCGTCGAGGAGAGGTTCCGGGGCGGATGCGAGCAGCGTGCGGGCGTCGGCGAGTTGGGCGGGCGTGAGTGTGCCGGCAGCGGCGAGGGCGGCGGGAGCAGCCGAGGGCGGAAGGGGAAGCGGCGCGGGGCGGGAGACCGGGGCCGGGGCGAGGCCGGCGGACACGAAGGACTCGCGGGCGACGTCGACGACCTCGGGCGGCTCGAACGGACGGCCGTCGAACGACGGATCCACGGCGCGGATACGCTCGTCGAGCGGCGGGTGCGTGGCCCAGAGGCCGCCGAACATCGAGCGGAAGCCCTGGGCGAAAAAGAAGTGCCCGATTTCGGCGCACTTGGCGGTCTGGAGGTTGGAGCCGAGGGCGTAGCCGCCGATCTTCTTCAGCGCGCCGGTGATGCCGGACGGATTGCGCGTGAATTGGACGGCGGAGGCGTCGGCGAGGAACTCGCGTTGGCGGGAGACGGCGGACTGAATGAGGCGGCCGAAAAAGTAGCCGACATAGCCGATGAGCAGGAGAGCGAGGCCGACGGCGGCGATGACGACGACGAGGCCGGCGCCGCTTTTCTCGTCGCGGGACGAGCGGACGCGCGTGTGGCGCAGGCTCCAGAGGATCCCGCGGCCGGCGAGGCCGATGACGAGGATGCCGAAGACGATGGCGGCGAGGCGGAGGTTGAGCCGCATGTCGCCGTTGAGGATGTGGCTGAATTCGTGGGCGACGACGCCCTGCAGCTCGTCGCGCGTGAGTTTCTCCAAGGTGCCGCGGGTGACTGCGACGGCGGCATCGCCGGTGGTGAGGCCGGCGGCGAAGGCGTTGATGGCGGGCTCGTCGGGCAAGATGAACACCGCGGGAACGGGCGTGCCGGAAGCGATGGCCATTTCCTCGACGACGTTGAGCAGACGGCGCTCGGCGAGGTCGGCGGTGGCGGGGTCGACGCGGCGGCCGCCGACACTCTCGGCCACGGCGCTGCCGCCGGCGGAGAATTGGCGCCACTTCCAGAGCGAAGCGAGGCCGACGACCGCGACGGTGCCGGCGGACACCCAACCGAGGATGGCGGGGTGCCAGAGCGAAGCGTGCAGTCGGGCGGGTTGAAGGACTTCGCGGCCGTCGACCTCAAGGCCGACGTCGGCGAATTGCCGGAGTCCGAGCACGGCCGCGAAGTAGCCGGCGGCGATGGTGCCGAGGACGGCGAGGGCGAAGAGCGCGACGAGGCGCGAGGTGCGCTGGCGGGCGCGGGCTTGGGCTTCGAAGAAATCCATGCGGGTCGCCCGGGGCGGGAGAGTCGATGAAAACGAACGGCAGACGCGGAACGGCGGGACCGAAGCGGCCGGCGCACGGCCCCGCGGGGGGCGTGCGCAGGAGCCGGGCGCGGTCAGTTCATTTTCCGCGCGAAGAGCGGGATGCTGGCTTCGTGGCGGTCGTCGAGGGCGAGGTCGATGGAGTATTCGCCGTAGGCTTCGATCTTGAGGCCGGAGATGTTGGCGACGACCTGGATCGTCTGGGTCTGGGTGCCGGGCGAGATCTTCACCTGGATGGGGATCTCCATGGGCGGGAGAATGAGTTTACCGTCGTCGTCGGCGACGGCGAGGCGGAGCTTGCGCTGGCCCTCTTCATCGGAGTCGAACCGCAGTTTGGCGGCGACGCTGCATTGCGGGTGCACGGCGGGCAATTGGCGCGCGTAGATGGTGTCGAAGACACCGACGATGCTTAGTTTGCCGCTGTAGTCGGCGGCGAAATCGGAGAGGGTGAGGAGTTCTACTTTCATGCAGGGAAGTGGGAGTGAAACCGGGCGAAGGTGCGATGCCGACAAGAGGCGGAGTCGGCGGAGGAGGCGACACCGGCGGCGGAGCGGGCGGCGCGGGGGCGAGTCCGGCGCGCCACGCGGGGTCCGCGCGGCGGTGGTGCCGGACGGGGGAGCGTCAGGTGAAGCTGACCTTTGGCGCTTGGCGTTCCGTCGGGTCCTCGATCTTGAACAATTCGGCGGGGAGGAAGCCGAAGGCGCCGGCGAAGACGACGTTGGGGAAGGTCTCGCGCGTCGTGTTGTAGGTCATGACGCTGTCGTTGTAGGCCTGCCGGGCGAAGGCGATTTTGTTCTCGGTGGACGTCAGCTCCTCGGTGAGCTGGAGCATGTTCTGGTTGGCTTTCAGCTCGGGGTATTGCTCGGAGACGACGAGGAGGCGGGAGAGGGCGCCGCCGAGGCCGGCTTCGGCGGCGGCGAGGCTGCGCACGGCGTTGGCATCGGCGGGATCGGCGGCGGCGGTCTGCGCGGCGGCGGCGGCGATGTTGCGGGCCTTGATGACGGCTTCGAGCGTGGTGCTCTCGTGCTTCATGTAGCCCTTGGCGGTCTCGACGAGATTGGGGATCAGGTCGTAGCGGCGCTTGAGCTGCACGTCGATCTGGGAGAAGGCGTTTTTGAAACGGTTCCGCAGGTCGACGAGTTTGTTGTAGATGCCGGCGACCCAAAGGCCGAGCACGAGGACGAGGGCGAGAAGAACACCGAGGACAATGAGGACGAAGGTCATGGCGGACGCGTGGTTGAGCGGGAAGAAACGGCGGCGAGTCTGCCCCGCGCGGCGGGCGGCGCGAGGCGGAAGTGGTTACATCACGGTTGATTGTTTCGATGGCGCCGAGCAACGTCGCGGCCCTCGTGAGGACACCGGGAAAACTGATCGCAGCGTGGTGGAGCGGCGCCGTCGCGGGCGCGGCGCTGTGGGCGCAAGGGGCCTTGAATCCGCCGGCACCGCTCGTGGCGCCGCCGCCGGAGGTGTCGGCCGGCGTGCGCGCGGTCTCGTTGGCGGCGGCGCAGCGGGCGCACGATTTCGGCCTGCCGTTGTTGGCGGCGGACCTGTTCCGCCAATTGCGGGAACAGCCGGGTGCGGACCGTGCGGCGCTCGGGCTCG